>JBBTSK010000142.1:0-8352 GCA_038078795.1 Patescibacteria group bacterium | reverse complement strand
TTGAGGGTCTGCAAGGCAAGTAACATTTTTTCTGAATCCTGACGAATCGAAGAATAATTTTCCAGGCGTTCGACACCAGCCACAATGTCGCCATAGCGCCCGCGCACCACCATCAAATCGCACAAGGCAAACGGCTCGAGATGCGATGCAAGCTTAGCCGAAATCTTCCTCGCCCCTCGCGCGCGCAATTCAAGTTTGCCGTGCCCTTCGGTCATAACCGAATAAAACCGATCTGCTTCCAAATGGTCTCGCATCCCGAGGACAATTGCATTGGTGCGAAAAGTGTAGGACATTTACTTATCCAAAAATCCTTGCAAAATCAGCGTCGCGGCTAAAGCGTCTTCGGCCACTTCACTCTTGGTTTCTTTTTTCAAACGAATGCTCTCGGCGGTAGTAAAACTTTCATCTTCCTCAAACACCGGCACTTCGGTGTTGACTTTCAACCGTTCAATAAACGCACGGACTAATTCCAACTGCTCCGGTCCATGATGCCCGCCTTGCGACAACGGCACGCCAACGACAATGGCGTCGATGTCCTCGCCACGGCATCGTTCCGCCAAACGTCGCACCGTCAGCTCGCCCTCGTTGGCAATCACTTCCAACGGCGCGGCCACATGAGCCTCGTCGTCGCCAATCGCCAATCCAATTTTTCGATTACCGTAATCTATTCCAAGTCGGCGCATATATAATTAGAATCCCACATTCGGCGCAGGCGTCAAAATCTCCACACCGTTATCTGTCACCACAATCGTAAATTAAAAATGCGCCGACAAGGAACCATCAACGGTTTTGATGGTCCAACCGTCGTCGCCGGTTTCCACTTTGTAAGCGCCAAGCGTCACCATCGGTTCAATCGCCAAACACATGTTATTGACGATGCGACATTCCGGAAAATCATTGCTGACGAAATTAGGCACGTGCGGATCTTCATGGATTTTGTGACCAACGCCATGACCGACCAACGACCGCACAATCCCGTACTTCCCCGCCTCATTAATATACTCCTCAATCGTTTTGGAAATATCGTGAATGTATCCGCCGACCTTAACCGCTCCAATCCCCGCCATCAGCGAGGCCCGCGTCGTGGTCAAAAGGGCTTTATGATTTTTAGGCAGACGCTCAAATCCACCGACCGGCACAGTCGCCGCCATATCGGTGCACAATCCCTTATACCAACAGCCGATGTCCAAACCAACCAAATCGCCGTTACGCAACACGACATCGCGCCGACCGGATCCGTGGACCACTTCGTCGTTGACTGAAATACAAACAGCGGAAGGAAATCCCTCATCCGTAATTTTAGATTTGTATCCCAAAAATGACGGCTCCCCGCCGCCGGCGCGAATGGCGTCTTCAGCAATCTTATCGAGCTGACGTAAAGTCACTCCTTCTTTGATCGCATCAATCGCTTTTTGCAACGACGCCGAAAGCAAATGCCCGCCCTCACGCATGACGTCAATTTCTTCCGTTGTTTTTGGGTAGGACATGGGTCGTGATTAGGTAATTACCTTTTTAATTTCCTCCTCGACCTCGTCAATCGTCCCACGTCCGTCAATGCGTTGCAACACGCCCATCTTGGCAAACTCTGCCGCCATCGGTTCGGTTTCGTGGTGATAAATCCCCAAGCGCTTAGCGATCGCTTCTGGACGATCATCCGCGCGTTGGATCAACTCTCCGCCGCAAGCGTCACAGATGTTTTCCGCTTTTGGACGATCAAAATCAACATGATAAATCTTACCGCAACCTTTGCAAGTACGCCGACCGGCCAAGCGTTTAATTGCCTCATCGTCCGCCAGCTCAATCATCATCACGTGCGTTGGTTGATCAAACGCGATGTACGCTTTGTATTGCTCAATGTTGCGCGGATAGCCATCAATGATGTAGCCGTTGACCGCATCTGGTTCTTGCAAACGAACTTTGAGCACATCCAAAGCGACATAATCAGGCACCAGTCCGCCATTGGTGGTGATGTCCTCAATCAAAGCCCCCAGCTCGGTGCCGACTAACTTCTTTTGCGCCTCGCGCAACAACTGCCCCATCGACATGGCCGGCAATCCCAAACGCTTAGCCAACCGTTCGGCCTGTGTTCCTTTGCCCGCTCCTTGTGGGCCAAATAGTAAAATTTTGTACATATCCCCAAACACAATCTTCCAACCTAGGCTCTCTCGTATTCATGCATGGCCATCTTGGCTTCTATCTGTTTGACCACATCAATGACCACCGAAACCACAATGATGGTTGACGCACCACCAATGACCAGAGCTTGCGATCCAGTAAATTGCGAAACAACAATCGGCAGAACGGCGACAATGGACAAGAAGCTGGCGCCCAAGAATAGCAAGCGGTTCAACACCCATTGCAAGTATTCAGCAGTCGACTTGCCAGGGCGAATGCCAGGAACAAAGCCGCCTTGCTTTTGCAAATTCTCGGCAATCCGATCCGGATGGAAAACCACCGCGGCATAAAAAAATGTAAATGCAAACACCAAAATAAAGAAGCTCAACCCGTAAATCAACTGATCCTGAAACAATGTGACCACGACATTAGCCAGATTGGCCAGCCAAACGGTTTTTGCGTTGATGAAAAACTGCGCCAAAGTAGTCGGAAAAAGAATGATGGAAATGGCAAAGATAATCGGGATCATCCCGCCGATGTTAATCTTCAGAGGCAAACTGGAATTGACGCCGCCAAGCGAACGAGTGCCTTGGCGCATCCGGGCGTACTGAACCGGAATGTTTCGCTGGCTTTCGTTGATGTAGACCACCGCCGCCACCGAAACAATCATCAAGATGACAAACAACGCGGCGTCAAAAATCTGGCTTTGGTCAAATGTCGCCACCGTTCGTTGCAGAGTGGTTGGCAGACCAGCAATAATCCCAGCAAAGATTAAAATAGAAATGCCGTTGCCGATGTTGCGTTCGGAGATGAGCTCTCCAAGCCACATCAGGAAGATCGTTCCGGCAGTCATGGCGATAAGAGCGATGGCCATGTTCCACCCGGCCAAGGTCAAAGAAATTCCCCCTTGGGCGGCTTGGGAAGAAAGCAAAGTGATAATTCCGTAACCTTGCAAAAGCGACAAGGGAACTGTGGCCAGTCGGGTATAGTGGTTAATTTTCTGACGACCACGCTCTTCCTTTTGCATCTCTTCCAAGGAAGGAATAATCATCGCCAAGAGCTGAAAAATAATCGAAGAAGTAATATAAGGGCCGACACCCAAAGCGATAACGGAAAAATTCTCCAGAGTACCGCCGGAGAAAAGATTCAGCAATCCCAGCACTTGGCTACCGGAAAAAAATTGACTCAAGGCTGATGCGTCAACACCCGGCACCGGAATATGGGCAACCAATCGAAAGAGTACCAAAATTCCAAGGACCATCAGAATCCCGTTGCGCAAGTCTTTGATCTTCCAGAATTTCAGAAAAGCTGGCATATGTTTTTGAAGCGAACTATACGATTTTTCCACCGGCGGCCAAAATCTTTTGTTTAGCGCCTTCAGAGATGTCGCATCCTTTGACGGTCAAAGCGACGTTGACTTCCCCACTGCCTAGAATCTTAACACGGCGAGCGGACATCCGCACCACTCCAGCCTTTTTAAGCTCCATGAGGGTGACCGGCGTCTTGCCGTCAAAGTGAGCCATCAAAGCGGCCACGTTGACTACGGCGGGTTTGTCTTCCAAACTCTTGAAGCCACGCATCTTTGGCTGAGCTAAAATAGTGCGCCTCATGCCCAAGCGTCGCAAACCGGAAACACCGGAGCGGGCGGTCTGACCCTTGCCTCCACGACCGGAGTAAGTGCCGGTCGATCCCAAACCGCGCCCCACGCGCTTGCGGCTGGAACGAGATCCTTTGCTGGAGGTCAAATTGTGCATCCCAATAGCCATAAATTATTCTTTTTCCTTGTTGCCTTCTTTAACTTTTTTTCTTTGCAAAGTGCTAGTAGATTCACGCAGCATATGCAAAGCGGCAAAAGTGGCTTTTACAGTGTTGATCTTATTGCTGGACCCCATGATTTTGCTGACCGCGTTAGGCACTCCGGCCAACTCCAAAACCGCGCGCACGGCTCCACCGGCTTTCAAACCGGTACCTTTCGGAGCGGGCATGAGCAGAATGGAAGAAGCGCCAAATTTGGCTTTGACCGGGAAGGGAACGGTTTCGTTGATGAGCACCACGCGCATCAGCGTCTTCTTAGCGGCGCGAACAGCTTTCTCCACAGAGATTTGAACGTCGGCGCCTTTAGTCACTCCGTAGCCAACTTGTCCCAAGCGGTCGCCAATAATCAAACAAACACGAAAACGCATCCGTTTGCCGCCAGCGGTAACGCGGGTGACGCGCGAAAGCTCGAGAATCTTTTGATCAAATTCCCGTTGTTCACGTGGCGCTCCGCGCTTACCACCGCGGCTCCCTCCGCCGCCGCGACCACCGCGTTCGCGTCCCTTATTGCGATCTGCTGATTGTCCTGCTGGCTTGTCCATACTATTTGCTGAAGCTGACGCCGGCGGCTTGAACCGCTTCGGCCAACGCTTTAACGCGTCCATGATACTTATACGATCCGCGGTCCATCACCGCGCGTTTGATTCCTCCGGCCACGGCCTTCTCGCCCAAAGTCTTGCCAACCTCGGCGGCAGTGTCCATAGGTTTGCCTTTTCCACCCCCAGCGCCGAAGTCCGAGGCTGAAGCTAACGTCTTGCCAGTGGCATCGTTAATCAGCTGAGCGTAGATGTGTTTGGCGCTGCGCTTAACAGTCAAACGCGGACACTCGGCGGTGCCGTGAATTCTGGCGCGCACCCGGCGGGCGCGCAAGGCAGCTTTTTGACGTTTTTCTTTGATAGCGTTTTTCATACTATTCTCCTGACTTGGCGGCTTTACCAGCCTTGCGGCGGATAACCTCATCTACATACTTAATCCCTTTACCGCCGTATGGTTCTGGCTGACGGACACGACGAATCTGCGCCGCCGTTTCTCCAACCAAAATTTTGTCGACGCCGGTGAGCGTCAAAACATTTTTTTCCACCTTCCCACTGACCCCTTCGGGCAAGTCATAGTCCACCGAATGGGAAAAACCTACGTCAAGCGTAACCTTATTGCCTTGCAAATTGACGCGGTAACCAACTCCCACCACTTCCAAAGCAATAGTATATCCGTTGGTAACACCCTCAACGATGTTAGCTAAGTTGGCGCGAGTGGTGCCCCAAATCGATCGACTAAAGGCATCGTTGTCAGTCACCAAACAGGTCAATTGCTTGCCGCCTTCGACATCATTCAAAGCAAGTTTGACGCTTGGATGCGCGACGTAAACAAGCGTGCCTTTTGGCCCTTTGATGGTCACGGTTTGACCGGCTCCGCCTGAAGCTGTCAACGCCACTTCGACGCCGTTCTGAATGCTAATCGGTTGTTTACCAATGCGTGACATAAAGCTAGAAAATTTCGCAGATCAACTCGCCGCCCAATTTTCGCTGACGAGCTTCCTTGTTGGTCATTAAACCGTTGGGAGTGGAGACAATGGACAGTCCCAAATTAGAGAGGACAACCGGCAATTCCGTTGACTTGACGTAGAGACGATTACCCGGCTTGCTCAACCGTTTAATGCTGTGGATGACCGGCAGGCCGTTTTCGTACTTGAGGCCGATGGTCAATGTTTTGCGAATCCCTTCGGTCGCTTCGGCCACGGCAAAAACATAACCCTCTTTCTCCAAAATCTTGGCAATGGCAAACTTAATTTTTGAGGACGGTAAAGCAACCTGATGTTTCTTCACCATCGAGGCGTTGCGGATTCTGGTCAACATGTCGGAAATAGGATCGGTATTCATAGTGAGTTTATCGAACTACCAGCTAGCTTTGGTCACACCCGGAATCTCCCCGCGTTGCGCCAGTTCGCGGAAGCAGATGCGGCAGAGGTCGAAGTCGCGCATATAACCACGACGACGGCCACAGCGCCAGCAACGACGCACGATCCGCGTCGAAAACTTCGGCTTCCGTTTGGATTTAACAATTTGAGATTCAGTAGCCATATTATTTGTTGCCTTTTCCGCTTTTAGCGACAAAGGGCACGCCCAACGCCCTAAACAATTCCATTCCTTGCTCGTGCGAAGTCGCCGTGGTGGTGACATTGACCTGTAAACCCACGCTGATATCGCCTTCTTCCGGCGACACTTCCGGAAAGGCCAGTTGCTCGCGGAAACCGTAAGAGAAATTGCCTTGTTTGTCAACGCATGATTCCTGAATGCCACGGAAGTCGCGAACGCGCGGGAAGGACAGAGCCACCAACTTTTCAAGGAAATGCCACATCCGTTTGCCGCGCAAGGTGACGATCATCCCCACCGGCATCCCTTGGCGAATTTTGAAGGTGGAGATAGATTTCTTAGCCAAAGTCTTAACCGGCTTCTGACCGGAGATGCGGGTCAACGTCGCTTCGACCGCCTCCGTGAATCTAGCGTCCTTCAAACCTTTACCCAATCCCGCGTTCAAAGAGACCTTAACGATCCGCGGCACTTGATGAATATTCTTCAATCCCAGCGACTCCTTGAGAGCCGGGGCAATTTTCTGCTGAAATATTTTGGCGTTTAATACAATCATATTATTCGATGTCCTCAATCTTGTTGGCCTTTTTGAGAACCCGGATTTTAACCGCTTTACCGTCTTTCTGCAAAAATTTATAACCGACACGGCCGACTTTACCGTCTTTACCGATCAGTTGAACGTTGGAAGCGTCTATCGGGGCGGCAAATTCGATTTTTTGTCCGGCCTTGTCGCCGCGGCCCTTTAAGTGACGAGTGCGAATGTTGGTCCCATCCACAATCAAACGATGAAGCTCGGGAAAGACTTGCGTCACTTTCCCTTCTTTGCCTCGTTCCGCGCCGGAGATTATCCGGACCTTGTCGCCTGTTTTGATCTTCATAGCTTTAGAGCACTTCGGGAGCCAAAGAAATAATCTTACCAAATCCGAGATCGCGCAACTCGCGCGGCACTGGCCCGAAAATACGCGTCCCTTTTGGTTCTTTGGTTTTGCGATCAATGATTACCCCGGCGTTGTCGTCAAAGCGGATGTAGGAACCGTCCGGGCGGCGGGTCTCCTTTTTGGTGCGCACGATAACCACGTGGACCACGTCGCTTTTTTTAGTGGCGGCGTGAGGTTGAGCATCTTTAACCACGGCGGTGACGACATCGCCAACAACCGCGTAGCGCTTTTGGTGCCCGCCATGAACGCGAATAACTTGGAGCCAACGCGCTCCGGTGTTATCGGCTGAAGTAATGTAGGATCGATGCTGGACCATAATTATTTTACCAACCGAAAACGTTTGTCTTTAGACAGTGGCCGACATTCCTCAATGGTCACCTTAGCCCCGACTTCTGGTTTCTCGCCTTCAGCATGAGCTTTGAAGCGACGGCTAACGGTGTAGCGCTTGCCATACGTCGGATGCTTAACCGTGCGATCAACTCGAATCACAATCGTCTTGGTCATCTTATTCCCGACCACGACCCCGGTCAGTTGCCGTTTTTTAGCTTTGGATTCCATAGATTATTTTCCGCCAGAGGCAGATCCGCCTACGGCGAAGGCCGCTGTCATGGCCGTCTTTAGGCGGGCGATCTCTTTTTTAGCGACCCGCATTTTGCGCACTTCCTTCAATTGATTAGCCGCCAATTTAAACTTCATCTCACGCATCTCCGAACACAACTCCGTGATCTTTTTTTGCAGATCAACTTTGGTCTTCTTGGAGTAGTCAGTCGCGTGGCGTTTCATATGAAGGTTAAATTCGAGAAACCAACTTGGTTTTGACCGGCAGTTTGTGGGAAGCCAAACGAAAAGCTTCTTTGGCTGTGGCTTCGTCGACCCCGGCGATCTCAAACATCACCGTCCCCGGACGCACCGCGGAAATGTAGTAATCAACCGCCCCTTTCCCTTTACCCATAGGCATTTCTGAACCCTTGGAGGTAATCGGATGGTCAGGGAAGATTCGGATCCAGAGTTTGCCGCCGCGTTTCATGTGGCGAGTCATCGCCCGACGAGCGGCCTCGATCTGTCGAGAAGTCACCCAAGATTCGGTCATGGCTTTAAGTCCAAAGTCGCCAAAAGCCACGCTTAACTTGGAACTAGCCAAGCGTTTGCCGCTGGCTCGTCCCTTGTGCCATTTGCGATGTTTGACTTTCTTGGGGATTAACATACATTTACTATCTTTGAAATTCCAGCTAAGTTTCTAATTCTAGTTTTTTCTTTTCTTCAAAGATATCTCCACGATAAATCCAAACCTTGATGCCGATCGCCCCGTAAATTGTGTGGGCGGTGGCGCGATAGAAGTCAATGTCGGCGCGCAAAGTTTGGAGGGGAATCTTGCCAGAGGACAACGTATCCGAGCG
>JBBTSK010000141.1:0-1400 GCA_038078795.1 Patescibacteria group bacterium | reverse complement strand
TAGAGCAACACTTTTGTAAAGTGAAGGTCCTCGGTTCAAATCCGAGAGGCGGCTCCAGCCTACGCTTTAGCAGGCCATCTAAGCGGGTCTGGCCAGATTGACAATTTCCTGCCATTTTGATAGTCTCCGACCATTAGTAATCAACATTATGTCTCAAGATAATCGCGTTAAATTGGAGTGCGCCGAGTGCAAGAAGGTCGGCTACAACACCAAGAAGAACAAAAAAACAATCAAGGAACGCCTGAAGCTCAACAAGTTCTGCAAGTGGTGCCGCGTTCATACTTCTCATAAAGAGACCAAGTAATACACACCCGCCACTACACGGCGGATATTGTGTTATAATTAGATCACTATGTTAAACACACATTATCGTTTCGCTATCGTCGCGGTCGTATTAGCCTTAGCCGCAATTTCAGCGATTTTTGCCGCGTGGGTTTTTTCTCGCTCTTCTGTCTCTGTTCAGGATGTTATTCAGCAAATAATACCGACGGACTCGTCTGGCGACGATTCCGATTCCGATTCCGATTTAGATTCAGATGGCTCATCTGACGCGTCACTGAAGACGACATTGTTCGCAACCATGCTTGCATTTAATACAAACGAAGGCTTACGTGGGGTTCCAAACGGACCGCAGCTTTTGACAGAGGGTTGGAGCACGATTTTGGCGGATTCAAAAAGCTACACGAAATTTTTTTCACAACTGGAGCGCGCTTTTGAAAAAAACGTAGCACTTGTGGAGGAGACTGGTTTTTCTTCTAATCGTGATGTTGTTGCTTCATTCGTGTGGAATGTCATTGAACCGACGAAAGGGACGTACGACTGGACTATTCCAGATCTGACAGCCAAGAGCGCTGGCGCGGCAGATATAAAAATTTCCGGTGTCATGCAACCGTTTGTGAATTGGGATCAAACAGATATTACAGCCGAGGAATACAAAGAGAAATGTAGTGCGATTGATTTTGGTTACTATGATTTTAAGGCTGGTCAAGTGAGTGACTGGGAAGCATTTGAAAAGTTCCTCACCGCGACTGTTGAGCGTTACGATGGTGACGGCAAAAACGATATGCCTGGCCTGACTACGCGTGTTGAGGCGTGGGAGATCGGGAATGAGATTGAAGGGTCATGTGGAGGTTTTTCAGGTGATCCTGAAGGATATATTGAGCTTCTCAGCGCGTCTTATCGAATTATCAAGGAGGCCGATCCAACCGCGATAGTCTTAAACGGCGGCGCTCTTGAGGTATTGGGATTTGACGGTCAAAAAACAAGGGAGATCGGAGAGTTTTGGGAGAGCTTTTTCGCGCTTGGCGGCGATCAATATCTTGACGTCTTCAACTTTCATCATAACCACGAACGTGGAGGCGCTGATGAGACTCCAGACCGTTGGGTAAGGACGCTTGAGT
>JBBTSK010000140.1:0-2103 GCA_038078795.1 Patescibacteria group bacterium | reverse complement strand
CCAGGCGGGGTCGGAAGTATCCGCCTTGCTCGGACGCATTCCATCGGCTGTGGGTTATCAGCCAACGCTGGCCACGGAGATGGGTGCTTTGCAAGAACGCATTACTTCAACCAAAAAAGGCTCGATCACTTCAATCCAAGCGGTCTACGTGCCGGCTGACGACAACACCGACCCGGCGCCGGCCACAACCTTCGCTCATTTGGATTCGACAGTGGTGCTTTCGCGGCCTTTGGCCGAGCTTGGTATTTATCCGGCAGTTGATCCGCTTGATTCGTCTTCGACGATTTTGGATCCGCAAATTGTTGGACAAGAGCATTATGATGTCGCTCGCGGGGTGCAGAAAGTTTTGCAACGTTATAAAGATTTGCAAGACATCATCGCCATTCTGGGGATGGACGAATTGTCCGATGATGACAAGCAAACCGTCACCCGCGCGCGCAAAATGCAAAAGTTTTTGTCGCAGCCATTCTTCGTGGCTGAACAATTCACCGGCGCCGCTGGAAAATATGTCTCGCTTAAAGACACTGTCCGCGCTTTTAAGGAGATTCTGGAAGGCAAGCATGACGACAAACCAGAGCAAGCGTTTTACATGAAAGGAAATATTGACGAAGTCGTTGCCTAACTATGTCCCACCTCAAATTAAAAATCGTCACTCCTGAACGCGTCGTTTATGAAGCGATCGTTGATTCAGTGACTCTGCCGACGGGCGCGGGAGAGATCACTGTGCTCAAAGATCACATTCCGTTGGTAGCGACATTGCAGGCGGGGGAGATCCGCACCAAGGTTGGCAGTAAAGAACATTTGCTGGCGGTCTCAACCGGGTTTGTGGAAGTGCGCCCGGGCAACGAGGTGGTGCTTTTGGCAGACACGGCGGAGTTGGCTGACGAGTTGGATATTAAAAAAATTGAAGAGGCGCGCGAGTTGGCCAAAAAGACGATGGCAGATACGCGCCACATCGATCAAGAGCAATTCGCTCTGGCTACCGCCGCCCTCGAACGCGAATTGGCTCGCTATAAAGTGGCTAGCAAACGTAAGCGATAAATGCAAGACAACCTGTTGGAAAACCTTAATGCTGAACAAGTCAAAGCCGCGACCCATGACGCCGGGCCGCTGATGATTATTGCTGGGGCAGGGACTGGCAAGACGACGGTGATTACCCATCGCATTGGTTGGTTGATTGAGCAGAAAAAAGCCAAAGCTGACGAAATTCTAGCGTTGACGTTCACCGAGAAAGCGGCGGCGGAAATGGAAGAACGGGTTGATCGACTGTTGCCGTACGGCTACGTCGATTTGTGGATTTCGACTTTTCATTCGTTTTGCGAACGTGTCCTTAAAGCTCATGGTCTCGACGTTGGTATTCCAAATGATTTCAAACTGCTTAATCAAACTGATGCCTGGCTTCTTGTCCGCCAAAACTTTGATCGTTTTAACTTGGATTATTATCGCCCGGCCGGCAATCCGACCAAGTTTATTCACGCCATGTTGACGCATTTTTCTCGCGCCAAAGATGAAAATGTTTCGCCGGAGGAGTATTTGGAATACGTCGAAGGGCTCACAGCGAATCAAGATAGGACCAATACGACCGATGAGACTTATGATCAAACGGAATTATCACGCCAGCAAGAATTAGCCGGTGCTTATCACACTTATCAACAACTGCTTCTTGAAAACAACGCCCTGGACTTCGGCGATTTGATCGCTTACACGTTGAAACTTTTTACCGCCCGTCCAAAAATTTTGGCAAAGTATCAGCAACAATTCAAATATGTGTTGGTCGACGAATTTCAGGACACCAACTGGGCGCAGTACGAGCTGATCAAAATGTTGGCCCTGCCGCAGAACAATATCACTGTCGTGTGCGACGACGACCAAGCGATTTATAAATTCCGTGGTGCCTCGGTGTCCAACGTGCTGCAATTCAAGTCTGATTATCCGGACGCCAAGCAAATCGCTTTGACCATGAATTATCGCAGTGCCCAAAAGATTCTCGATGCATCATACGCCTTCATTCAAGCTAACAATCCCAATCGGTTGGAGACGCAGCTAGAGGGACTTAGCAAGCGACTTGTTTCTGGTCGGCACTCGGTGACTTGAGCCACGTCA
>JBBTSK010000139.1:0-1860 GCA_038078795.1 Patescibacteria group bacterium | reverse complement strand
CGTTCGAAACACAAAGAAATTGATTGGCGTGGATTAAAAGCCATGCGTAATATTTTGATTCACGAATATGCCTACGTCGATGCCGAGGAGATGTGGAAAGCTTGGCAAAAGGAGATTCCAGATTTGAAGAGGAAAATTAGCCGGATGATCTAACACTCATCTATGCGTTTTGGAGCTCATGTGTCTGCGGCCGGAGGATTGTTTAACGGCCCCAAGAATGGGGCGGCTTTGGGGTGCGAGGTCATTCAGATTTTTTCTCGTCCGCCGCAGAGCTGGGCGGTCAAGGCGATAACCGACGACGAGGCGCTGGCGTATCGGCAAGCATCCAAAGCCAACAAGATCGAAGTGACGTACATTCACGCGCCGTATCTTATTAACTTGGCTTCCTCGACGCCGAGAACGCGCCACGGTTCGGTGACCATGTTGCGCCAAGAGTTAGACCGCGGCACGCAAATCGGCGCGCGAGCGATGATGTTTCATCCTGGCTCGGCCAAGGACGTCGGTGAAGCGAAGGGTGTGCAGATGGTGATTGAAGGACTTAACCGCATCCTCGACGGATACAAAGGAACGTGTCAGTTGTTGATCGAGATCAGCGCCGGAGCCGGCATGGTGATGGGCGATACATTTGAAGAGATCGCTACCTTCATCGATGGCGCGGAGCGAGGAAAGGAAATCGGCGTATGTTTCGACACGCAACATGCGTTTGCGTCGGGCTACGATTTGCGTACCAAAGAATCGGTCGACGCAGTCTTGAAAAAATTCGACAAACTCATCGGCCTCAAAAAAATGATTGCCAGCCACTGCAACGATTCAATGGTCGAGTTTGACTCCCACAAAGACCGCCATGAACATTTGGGCAAAGGAAAAATCGGCCTTGAAGGTTTCAAAGCCATCGTCGCTCATCCCAAACTTCAGCATTTGGATTTGATCCTCGAAACCCCTTGGGATGACGCCTTGTCCGCCGACATGAAATATCTAAAAAAGTTCCGCGGTAAATAACGTGTCTTTGCGAGGAGGCAACCGGCCGACGAAGCAATCTCTTACTATGACAGAAGAACTAAAACCCAAAGTCGGCGTCGGTGTGCTGATCGTCAAAGATGGCAAGATTTTAATGTCACGACGCAAGAACGCCCACGGGTCCGGTCAATTGGCTTTTCCCGGTGGTCATTTAGAAAATTTAGAATCGTTCGAAGCTTGCGCACGACGTGAAACATTGGAGGAGTGCGGTGTTGAAATTAAAAATGTCCGCTTTTTCATGCTCTACACCATGACCGCTTATGCTCCCAAGCACTACGTCCATGTCACGATGATCGCCGACTGGGCCAGTGGTGAACCCGCCAACCTTGAGCCAGACAAGTCCGAATTTTTCAAATGGATGGATCTCGACGAAATCAGAGAACCGATGTTTGACTCAGCCAGAGTTTCTCTTGAACACTATTGCGTTAACAATTGGCCGTGTTTTATTGATTCGGTATGAAAATTACTATTTGCGGTAGTCTTTATTTTATTGATGAAATAATGAGAGCGAAGGTTGAGCTTGAAAAGCTTGGGCACTCAGTCGAGACTCCGCCGACTGAAGTCCCCGGTGAAAATGGTCAGCCGATTCCTGTCGCTGAGATGTATGTTATTTACAAAAATGCCAAGGCAGATGATGCATGGGTATGGAAAAACAGGGAGCGGGCGATGAATAATCATAATCGCAAGATTGAATACGCGGAAGCGGTCCTGATTATGAACCTAGAAAAAAATGGTGTCGCCGGCTATATCGGCTCCAACACGCTTTTGGAAATGGGTTTGGCTTTTTATTTGGGGAAGAAGATTTATTTGTTTGCACCCGTTCCCGATCAGCCGGCAAAGGAA
>JBBTSK010000138.1:0-2193 GCA_038078795.1 Patescibacteria group bacterium | reverse complement strand
GTCCTAAGGATGAGATGGGGGTTCGACTCCCTCCGGGGGCACCAGGCTGGATTTCAGAAATCCAACCAAATTAGGGCCTGTAGTAAAGTGGCATTACGCGGCATTCGCATTGCCGAGTCGGGAGTTCGATTCTCCCCAGGTCCACCAAAAAAAGATGCTTATTTGAAAAAAGGCTTCTTTTTTTACTATAAATTGTTTCACGTGAAACAATTTAGCCGTTTAGCCGCCCCATGCCTGCCCGTAGGCGGGTAGTGGCTTTCACCCTCTCCTTATTGCAAGTCACTTGCAATAAGGAGAGGGTGGGGTTTAATGGGGGCACACCGCACCCAATACAAGGACCGTGTCCCATCCGATCCAAATGTATGCTTTCGCAAATTGTTTCACGTGAAACAATTTGAGTTATCAACATTTCTCAATAGTTTATTCACAGCCTAAAGTCCTCTTTGTCTACACTAGTCTAGACAAAAGGCTATTTCCTGTGGATAATTTGTTCAGGGCAAACGTTGGCATTTTATACAGAAGTTATCCACAGCTTACTGTTAATAACAAAAATTGTGTTCAGAAAAAATCGCTAAGGTTAGCCAATATCTTGCTTGACCCAAAGTCATTTTTGTGATAAAATACTCCAAGCGGTTGAAATCTATGCACTCAAGGTCATCCTTAACCATCATCCTGAGTCTCACTTTGCTTGCAGGCGTGGTCAGCCCGTCCTTTTCACATTACCTACGCGCCGAGATGGCTTCAACCAATTATCGTATTGATTGGGACACCATCTCGAACGGCGGATTAGACACCAGTAGTTCGGCTTCCTACCAACTCCGCGACACTATTGGCAATCCGGCTATTGGTGATTCTTCGAGCTCATCGTACAACCTGGCCGCTGGCTATCGTGGTGGGGTGGAAGATCAGGTTTTGACCTTTACCCTCCTTCCACAAGCAGCCTCTGTCGAACAAGTCGCCACTGTTCTGTCTGGCAATATAGTGACCGTGGTTTCCACCACGGATTTTGAAGTCGACGATTATGCCATTGTTGTTCAAGATATTGGGACCGACCAAGTAACAGGCTTTGGCAAAATCACAGCCAAGACCTCAACGACCCTAACCTTTGACGACTTGGCCGATAACGGCACCGCTCCGGTGGTTGATGGAAGCAATGACCGCGTCTACTTGCTCGAGGGCGCGGACATCTCTTTCAGTACTCTTAGCTCCAGTGAAGTGGTCACCGAGATTGTCGGATTTGAAGTCACTGCCGCATCTGACAACGGCTACTCCGTCCAAATAGCTGACGACGGCAACTTAAGATCAGGATCGTCTGATGTTGACGACGTGTCTGATGGAGGAGTCAGTGTTGGCAGTGAGGAATATGGCGGACGTTCATCAGACACTTCGCTGGCCAGTTCCACTTTTGACACCGCTGATTCAGCCTTAACCACGTCATTGCAACCTGTTGTCACTGAAGCTAGCGCGGCCTTTGACGATCGCCACTTTTTCACTCTCAAAGCCGCGGTGAGCAACAGCACTGCCGGAGGTACCTACACACAAGTACTCACCGTCGTCGCCACAGGAAATTACTAGAGACAGTTACCCAGCAAACAATTATGAGGAGGTTCATCTTTATCTTGCTAGCGCTCATTGTCTTGTCGCCGTTTGTGGGGCCACGGGACGCTTTAGCATTGAGTGTTTTCCCGCTTGTTTATACTTACGAAGTCAAACCCGGCGATCAAGTGGCCGACACTATCACTCTTAGAAACGAAACGGCTGAACGAGTGACCTACACGCCGAGCGTCCAAGACTTTGTGGCCTCGGATGACGAAACGGGAACTCCGAAATTTTTGGCCCCTGGGATGACCGTTGAAACTTCCCTCGCCGAATGGATTTCCTTCTCTACCTCCTCAATCAGTTTAGAGCCGACAGAACAACGCCGTCTTTCATTTACGGTGGCCGTGCCGACCGACGCCTCTGCCGGAGGATACTATGGAGGCTTACTATTCTCAGGCGGCGCGGGGATCAATCAAAAAGTTGGGGTCCTACTGCTCATCGCAGTCACGGGTGACGTCACTCAGAGCGCCGAACTTGTCAGCTTTGAAAGCGCCGCCACAATCACCAGCCGCTTGCCTGTGACTTTCTCGACGAGAATAAAAAACACCGGCGATATCTTCCTCCAGCCGGCTGGCCTCATCCAAATCAACAATA
>JBBTSK010000137.1:0-3374 GCA_038078795.1 Patescibacteria group bacterium | reverse complement strand
GGAAATTTACGTCAAAATGACGATTGACGGTCGGCGCTGGGACCCGTTCTCGGCCGAGGTCTTGCCAGTCAATGAACCGCGTCACGCTTCGTTTTTGGATAAGATTATGGACCAATCGCGCCAAAAATACGCCGCGGCGCGAGAGACGGTTGAAAAGCAATTAGAGGGAGGGGATTTAGCGGAGCAAAAGAAGGCCGAAGCTCCCAAAATCAGCATGGATGATATTATTGTTTAATCAACCTGGGTCGAGTAATCTATAGGCGGGGTCAAGGCCTCGCCTTTGATGTAAAAGAGGACTTTTATGAGAGAATCATCTGGAGAATCCGGTGAACATCACGAAATGGGCGAGAGCGCTCGACTGCTCCACGAACTTGAGCGGTCCGGCGAGTACGTCTTTCATGGTTCGCCAGACGGAGGAATCGCCGAGCTGGAACCTCGTCAAGGAACCATGACTGTTGACGATGTCGAGCAGGAAGACGGCTTGCCGCCCGGCATCGCCACGACACCCCATGCCGACTTGGCGATTTTTCGCGCGTTGACTTGCAATCTCTACGGTCACACAGGTTTCGGTCTGCGCGACGATGGAACGCCGTTTATGGAGGCCTCAAAATCTGTTTTAGACACGGTTAAAGGCCAGACGGCTCACGTGTACGTGCTTCCAAAATAACAATTCGCACCAGCCACCGGAGACGAGAAGGAAATGGAATGGCGGTCGGAGGCGCCTCAAAAACCCATTCAAGTTGTTGCGGTCACAGATCGTGATTTGCCGACGAATATCAAAGTGATTCCTGGCGAAATAAAAGAAAGGACTCCATAAAGTATGAAAAAAAATTATCAGAGGTGGCATGGACTGAAGCGTCAAGTGCAGAATGCGGTAATAGTGCGACCGCATGTCCACGAAAGAGAAGTTTGGTATTGCCATTTGGGGGAGAATGTTGGCTATGAGCAGGACGGGAAAGGCGCTTCTTTTATGCGCCCGGTACTTGTTTTTAGAAAATTTAACAACGAGATCTTTTGGGCGATACCTCTTACATCGGCCAGAAAACAAGGACGGTATTACAGCGAGCTGGCTTTTGGAGATCGTTTTAGCACCGCGATTCTTTCGCAGTTAAGGCTGATTGATGGAAAGCGTCTGAGTCATAAAATTGGGGTCGTTGCCGTAGCTCAATTCGCTGAAATAGCAAAAAAACTCATGGAGTTAATTCCTTGAGTTTTTTTAACCTCGCGCAAAGCGCGAGTCGGGCCGAAGCCATTTGTAAAGACACAGTATCATAAATGTCTGTTTATGTCAAACACCCCCAATTACGACGCAAAAGTGAAAGCAATTCTCGACGGGCTTGTTCCAGGCGAGCGGGTTGATCGGTTGACGGGGGAGAAGTGGATGATGACGGAGGAAGAGATTGGTTGGTATAAGAAGTTCGGTGCACCGCCGTCGATGTATAGTCCGCTGACAAGGATGAAGTGGTTGTCGGCGTTTCGGACGTCGTTTGAGATTTTTTGGAACAAGCATGCGTTTACGGGCGAGCCCATTTTGAGCTACGTGCATCCAGATATTCAGATTCCGATTGTCAGCGATCAAGAGTGGCATGATTTAGATGTGGGGGCGACGCCAGAGTATCAACGCGAGATTGACTTGGCTCGTCCGGTGCTGGAGCAGTGCCGTGATTTGGTGCACGTGGTGCCGATGGGTGCGCGAAGAGAGTGGAAAAATATCGTCAACACCATCGGGGTTGGCATGTGGGATGTGGAGGATTGCTACATTGTGTTCTCCACCGTTCGCGCTAAGCGGGCGATGTACACCTATTATTGTTTGGAAAACTGCGAGGACATTGTGCAAGGCACGTTTGTGATGACTTCGCAAAATTGTTTTGGCTGTACGCGCATTGACCGCTGTCACTCGTGCAACTTTGCGCTGGAGAGCCGCGACTGCATTAATTGTTCGTTTATTTTCGATTGCCGCAACTGCGAAGATTGTTTCGGTGCCACCAACTTACGCAACAAAAAATACGTTTTGTTTAATGAACAACTTACCAAGGAAGAATATCAAAAGCGCATGACTGAAGTGGATCTTTCGTCGACACGGGAATTTGAAACGTGGAAACAGGAGTTTAGTCGTCTCGTGAGTGAGAAAACGATCTGGCCGGAAAATTTTAGCGTCAGTGTGCAGGACTGCATCGGCGAAGGGATGATGGATTCGCTGAACGCCTCCGGCTTTCTGATGGATAAGGCCAAGGACATAAAGGACGGCTGGATTATTTTTGATTCTGAGCATTTGGAGTCGGTGGTCATTTCGTATAACTCGCAGGATTGTTACAACACCGCCGTGGCACTCTCGGCACACAACATCAAATTTTCCTTCATTGCCGACCACTCGAGTGACGTCGAGTACTGTTTCAACTGTCGCAACGTTGAACATTGCTTCGGCTGTGTCGGACTCAATCGAAAGAGTTATTGCATTTTTAACAAGCAATACACCCAAGAGGAATATTGGAGCAAGCTCGACGAAGTGAAATGTGCCATGCTTGATCGTGGAGAGTATGGGAAATTTTTTCCCGCGGCATTGTCCGCTCTTGGCGTAAAGTATGGATTTAATTACGTCGTCGCCCCATTCAGTGCCGATGAGCTCATAAAGATTGGCGGCCGTGATGATGATCCGATCGCCGGTATGCGCTTCGCACCATACGACGTGAACGCACCGACAAGCAATATCGACGACGTGCCCGATCGCATCGCGGATGTTGGCGACGAGTGGATCGGTAAGCAATTCTTTGATGCCGAGGCTAACCGTCGATTCAGCGTCAACGCCGCCGAGTTGGCTTATCGCAAAGAGCATGGCTATCCGTTTCCGCGCTGCCATTACACCGCTCGACTTAAGGATTTGGTCGCCTCGTGCAACGGGCCGTTGCAAGAGAAAGCTGCCTGCGCCAAGTGCCAAAAAGAGATCATGACAAGCCAAAGTACGGTCTATCCCAAGCGCATGATTTACTGCAAACCGTGCTATTATCAATATCTGGAAGCCAAATAATTTAACTGACCCGCTGTCGCTTAGCGATGAAAAAGTAAGTCAAAAACCCCTAATTTTGATGCCATTCCACTTTGCTCTTTCAGAGCTACGAGGGATTTCGTCAAAAATTAATTATGAGTAACACTCCCATTTTTGACTCAAAAGTCAAAGCCTTGCTCGATGCAGTCGAGCCAGGTGAAAAGACTTGCGCGCTTTTGGGGACGAAATGGACGATGACGGAAGAAGAAATAGGCTGGTGCAAAAAATTCAACGTCCCGCCGTCAACCATGGCGCCGATGACTCGCTTGCGACAGCTCGCTGGTTTTGCTGGCGGTATTTCTATTTGGTGGAAGCCACACGCAGAAACAGC
>JBBTSK010000136.1:0-8800 GCA_038078795.1 Patescibacteria group bacterium | reverse complement strand
TAAGACCCCAAAAAAGAAGGCTAAGGATTGATCCACCAACCAACCCCGCGGATAAAACGAACCAGATCTTACGAGTTTTGATGATGTTCAGAGATTTCATACGCCAAAAAACCACAAGCGACGACGCACCCAGCCCCAACCTTCAACCACCCGCATGTAAGAACGGGTAACGGTGATAGCCGAGAACAAGGAGACTAGCGTTCCGATGGTCAACGTCAAGGCAAAACCTTTGATGAAGCTGGTGGAGAACCAAAAAAGGATCAACGAGGAGATGAGAATTGTGGCGTGGCCGTCGCGAATTGATGGCCAGGCTCTGGCAAAGCCTTCGGAAACAGCGGTGGGCAAGTCACGGCCGCTTTTTAATTCTTCTTTGAGGCGCTCAAAAATAAGCACGTTGGCGTCGACGGCAATACCGATGGAGAGAACAAACCCAGCGATGCCGGAGAGAGACATCGCCACTCCAAAGAGTTTATAGAGCATCAAGTTGATGGCGGCATAACCCAACAAAGCGAACACCGCCAGAATGCCAGGCAAACGATAAAATAGAATCATAAACATGGCGACCAAAAGCAAACCGATCAGACCGGCTTCGATACTTTTTTGCAACGACTCCTGGCCAAGGGTTGGGCCCACGGTTTGCTGGGAGATGATGCTAACCGGCACGGGCAATGCCCCGGCGTTCAGGCGTTGGGCCAACAACTTGGCTTCATCGAGTGTGAACCCGCCGGTGATGACCGCCTGGCCGCCAGCGATTTTTTGCTGAACGGTCGGAGCGGAAATCACCTCGCCATCGAGGAAGATGGCGATCTGCTGATTCATGTTGCGGCCGGTCAACTCTTCGAACAAAGCGGCGCCCTCGCCGTCAAAGTTAAGCGAGACCAAAGGGGCGTTGGTATTTTGATCAAACTCCACCCGAGCGTTCTGCAACTGTTTCCCTGAAAGCTCGGTATTCTTCCATTGGGCGTTGGGAGCAATGTCGCGCTCACTGGTGCGCCCGAGGATCACTCGAGCCAGATGATAGGCGGTGTACGGCTTTTCTCCACGCTTGTAAATGATGTGATAGCCAAATTCCGTGGTCACTGCCGTCGCGCTGATCTGTCCAACAGCCAAAGCCTGGGCGGCGGTGTCAAAGGAGTCCACCGTATCGCCGGGCTTCAAAAAACCCAAGTCTCCACCTTCTTCTTTGGACCCCGGATCATCAGAAAACTCCGCGGCCTTGGTAGCAAAATTTTCCGCGTTAACTTCGGTCAAAAGCTGATTGACTAAATCCTGGGCGGCCAACGGATCGCGATCCGCCTCGCAGCCGCTGGCGCCTTGATAACAAATCAAAATATGCGATAATTGCATTTCCTTTTGCGTCGCGTCGCGATCAAGCAATTTCAATATCTCGTAGCCGTTAGCCGTCTGATAAACCTTGGGCAAAACCGCGCCGTCAACCATGCTGGTTTCAATGTCTTTCACAACCAGATCATAAATCCCTCCGGCCGTCACTCCAACAATATCGCCGCCTGTAACTTTTTCAGTATCAGCAATCGTATAAGTTCTGACTAAATCAGCGAAGTCCTGACCGGCAACGGCCAGGGTCAAAACCGACTCAGCCGCGGCTTTCTCCGTGGCGTTGGCGATGACGAGCTGAACTTGCTGTTCTTCAGTCAAACCTTGCCCCTCGACGTAGTCAGGATTCACCTCTTTAAATTCCAAAATGGGAGTCTCGCCAATCTGTTTGATTGCTTCTTTAACATCCAACACCCCGGCCAATTCGATAACGATCCGATAACGACCGTCATTGACGTTGGTCTGAACCAACGGCTCGGCAACCCCGAAAGCGTTGACGCGGCGTTCAATAACATCACGCACGCCTTCCAGGGCATCACCACGATCAGCGTCGGTAATCTGGCTCATGTCCGCTTCATAAACGAGGTGCGCCCCGCCTTGCAAGTCCAAACCCAGACGAAACGCTGGGATGTTGATATCTGGCAAAAAACTCCAACGATTCCAAATTTGAGGAAAAGCGACAATCGCCGAAAAAACAAAAAGAAGGAAGACGCTGACAGCGCTTGCCCAAATTTTCCCCCTAGCCCCGCCGGATTTTCGACGTCTCAACATACAACGGCGGTATTGTAGTCGGCTGACGTTTTTCCTGCAAGCTGGACAAGTCGGCCTGGGTGTGTATAATCACCTGCTCTTTCATCGGGAGGAAACATGGCACGACACCGTACTTGGTGGCAGGGACGACCCTGCTTCTTGATCAAAAAGCGACCGCTACTCGATCTGCACGCCGGAGAGAAGAAAACACTAGTCCGACCTGACATTGACCCGATTTGGCAAGGGATCTCTGTCGGGCAGATCATAGTCATTGGTAGCTGTGACCTGCGCTGGCCGTTTCTGGTTCTGGCGATTCGCCGCTACGCGACGCTCAATAATCTGACCACGTCCGAGGATCTCCAAGCCATCCGCCACGGCACTCTGATCCAAGCGACGGACTACCTGGCGACAATGCTGGAGAAGCATCTCGACAAGCCGATGCTGGCGCTTGACCTGCAACTCATCACCAAGGAGGAGGCCGCCTGGCCGAAAACAAAACGAGGCTGACGCATCTCTGCGAAAGCCTCGTTCCGCTTTGAAACCAAAACCCCGTTCTCCGACAAGCAGAGAACGGGGTTGGTGTTTTGAACGGTGAAGGTCTGTTGCAGGCTAGAACAGTGTTACTGAATCCTGTCGATCTTCTCTCGTCTGTTGTGCTCCGAACTCGTTAGGAGCCGTTCAATAAATCGCGTTAACTCGATTGCACACAGGTATTAAGATACCAGATTCTGGGGATTTTGTCAATAGCGGCTTCAACTCATCTTCATCCATACTTGGCTAACTTAAGCCATAAAATGGCGTAAATCGCTGATGGGTGACACCATCTCAGGAATCATAAAAAGAATTTATCGATTTGAACTTTGAGCTCTGCTGGCGTTTCGACGATCGCTAGTGGACTTCCCTGCTCCAATTCTTCGCGCAAATGAAATCCCCAGGTCACGCCAATGGATTGCACTTCCGCTTTGCTGGCTTCACGAATGTCGCCGAGCGTATCGGTGATAAAAAGGCAATCTTTGTCGTCGACGCCGTAGAGCTCCTTGGCCATCTTAATTTTAACCACCTTGCTGGTGTGCGTATCACCGCCAAGGATCAACTTGAAATGATGAGCCAGGCCGTAGCGTTGCACATAGTCGCGCAGAGGCTGAGTGATGGTTGACGAAATCATGACCACCGGATGCATGGTCGAAGCGCTATCCAAGACGTTCAGCATCGATTCAATCGGCGGCCGCTCCATCAGTTTCGGGATGTAGTGTTGAAAAAAGACGTCGTTAGCCGACTGCTTGTTCGTTTTTCCTTCACGCTTGCGTTGTTCGACGACTTCGACAGAATCAAAAATATTACCGTGGAACATGGCGCGATATTGCTCCATGGTCAGCGACTTTCCTTGCGCCACCTCGCTGGCGGTGAAAGAAAAATCCAGCGTGTCCGCAATCACGCCGTCAAAATCGAACATGATCAAACCGCCGCGTTTCATAAACTACGTTGCGTCAAAATAATTTCCGCCATCTTTGTACGCCTTGACCAGACATTTGGTAACTTCGGTCAGCGGCGATGGCAAATGATCAAAGTCATACCAGCCCCAACTGACACACTTCTCCGGCTCCATCACCGTCGGCTCGCCGCTGACCCAGTCAGTAACGACACCGATGGTCACAAAATGATTAGGATTATGGACGTGATTGTTAAAAACACAAACGAAACGAACCGCTCCAATCTTTAGCCCGGCCTCTTCCGAACACTCTCGCTCTGCACATTGCTGAAAACTCTCCATGTTATCAAGCTTACCTCCTGCCGTGCCAAATTGATTGGCCGCAAAACTCCCCTTGCGAAAATTCAACAACAACTTGCCGTCCTTGACGACCATGACCGAGACGACAACAATCGGACGGAGATCCATACGACCAATATTATATTTCTAAACGCGGAACCGCCCATGAGTACCTAGGCGGCATCGAAGAAACGAGTCCAAGGAGGACGGCCCTTTCCCCCGTTGTGCCAGATGACGAGTGACGGAACGAAGACCAACTACACCGTCGCTTCCGCTCCACTGGCCAACGGCCGAGGCTGGATTATTTCGACCTCCGCTTCCTGTCCGGCCATCTCGCGCAAGACATCAAGCGAAGCAGTGATTTTTTTTCCGCTGAAGTTGACAGAGAATGATTCTGGATTCTTGGAATCTGTAAAAAAATTAAACGATCGTAAGAAATCCAGATGCGAGCGCATCGGCGAGAGTTCCATCCAATTATCCGGCAAAATAGATTGGCCAGTTAATTCTTCCAGCCGCAGAAGAAAAGCGGCCAGGACTGGGCCGTGCGAAAAAGCTTCGATCTCTTGCGTCCGACCGCGCTGTTGCAAATCAATGATTTTTTCCAACATCCATTCGGCCACGCCGGCCGCGGTCTCTTTGCCAGTCTTGACTCCTTTAATGGGACTCTGCTCCAACTCCATCCACCCTTTCAAGTACTTGCCGGAACGTCCACCGAGCGATTCAATAAACGCCTCATGCTTAGACATCTGCCCTTCGCTCAAGCGCTCGTCGGTCGTCACACTGCGCACCTTCTCCCCGCGTTGGCGCATTGAAGCCATAGCAACGTCCGCCGTCTCCTTGGCGCGCTTGGCATTGGGATCAACCAGATGTAAATCAGAATAGACGACGTCAACGCCTTCATCCGTATCTGAAGCAATGCCCGCGTAGGCGTCGTCAAAAACCTCTTGACTGCGCTCACGGCCCTCACCAGTCAACGGCCCAGCCACTCCAACCTTGGGACCATGGCGATGCATAACCACGGTCAGCTGATAGCTAGGCAGTTCCTTTGACTCGATGTCATTAGAAAAATCCACGTCTGTAAGTCGTTCATTCATACAGCAGCAGTCTACCGCGACCCGCCGCCAAGCGTCCACTCCAGGACTTCCGGCAACATCGCGCGTTTCATACTGCTTTTTCTCCTACAACGTAATGACAGCCAGCATTGCCAGATTTGGCCGAGTGCGTGGTGTTGGCGGGGAGGACTAATTCGTCGCCAGATTTGAGCGCGTGCGTCTGACCGTCAAAAGTGACTCCCATCTCGCCGGTTAGCACAATCATTTTCGTCTCAAACACATGGGCATGATCCGGATCGACTTCCCCAAAGGCGCTCTCCCACTCATAGGCTTTGACATACCCTTCGGCGTGCAGTTGCTCGATCAGCTGTTGTGGGGTGTCCATACTATTTACAATAAATCAACAAGCGCTTCGACGGTCAATCCACTCTGCTGTATAACGTGTCGTAATGTTCCTGGGCGCATGTCATCATTGTGAAATGGAATAATGATAGTCGCGGCATCTTTTCGGTACTTGCGATGACTGCCGCGCTGACTGACAAAAACAAAACCCGCTCGTTCCAAGGCGCGAATGACGTCCTTTGGTTTCACGGCTGGCAATCGGGTCATAATTAAACGGCAACGTCGATTGCCGCCAAGATGACGCGCTTTTTAGTGAAGTCACGACGTAACGCCGGCTCATCTTCCAAATACAACTCGGCGGCCTCACGAATGTTACGTTGAGCCTCTTCAAATGTCTGCCCTTCGGAAATACAGCCAGGCAATTCTGGAATGGTAACAGTATAGCCACCAACTTCGACGTCTTCTTCAAAGACGGCAGTGTATTCAAAAACGGATCGCTTCTGTGTATTGTCCATACATCAATATAATGCCTTCACAAAAAGGCTCTGTCAACCGCTTCTCATTCTGCTTTAAGCCTCGTCAAGAATAATGCGACCACCGAAACCACCACGCTCGTCGAACTTTTTGCGCTTGGCTTCATCAATTTCCGCACGATCAAATTTTTTGTAGGCGATGATCGCATCCAGCACTTCCAAAACATCCGCTATCTCGTTGACGTTCTCATCGCGTACAAACTCGCCCGTCTCTTCGGCCAGCTTGGCTTTTAACTTGATCCAATATTCGGCCTCGTCGGCAAGATGAAAAATCGCCCGCGGCCGCACCCACAAATCGCGCTCGCCGTATAACGCTTGATACACAACCAACTCCTCAAGCGTTTCCGAATGCTTCGCAACACCAATCACGCGATATTCGTTTCCTTTGTAATGCTTGTAGATTCCCGAGCGGAGCATAGTTATTTAACCTTTTGCCTTTCGTACCCAAATAGACTTCCGAAGATGAGTTCCAACCGATCGGGTATGAGTTTGTACCAAACGTGCTTGCCTAGAATATCGTCATCTCGTTTTGGCTCCGGCTTGTTGCGCTGACGAAAATAGCGCAGGACACTTTCCCATCGACCTAAAGTAATCCATACACGGATGGACGCCAATGCACTGTCTCTCCTGCTGGAAGTTCATGAAGAACACCGAAACGATCGCAAAAAGCTTCTGACATACATCTTGATTAGTTATGACGATCAAGCCAATCGTCGAACAGGCGCGCGAGCTCGTCGAGTTCCTCAACGGAGCGAAAAGTGTGCTCGGCGCCAGCAATGATGTGTAATTCTTTCGGGCCGGGTAGTTTGTCGAGTAGGAATTGTTGATGCGGGCGCAGATCGTCATTTTCGCCGATGACCAACATAACAGGCATCATCAACTTGGAGGCATTGGGCAACAAATCATACTTCAACCGATCGGCCACATGCGACCAAGCCAAGCGGTGCGTGACTCCGGGCTTGGATCGGCTTTCGCTTACGTGCCAACCTGATTTCTCCCAGTCGGCGAGCTCCTCCGGCTCATACAAGTCCAGGCTAAGCGCACCGGAAATGACCGACGAAATAGGAGCGAGCAACTTCACTTCTTCAGGATGTTGCTCAGCATACAGCGTTGTACACATACCACCAAGACTATGGCCAGTAAGTGCAAACGGAGTTTGAAACCATGGTCGCGTTTTCGACCAGGCGATGACATCTTCCAAGTCCTCGAAATAATTGGTCACTGTTGCGTCTTCATAATTACCATCACTTTCTCCGAGCGTATTCGTCGTATCAAAACGAACGGTGGTGTAGCCATGGTCCACAAACGTTTTCGCCATCACCTCAATTTGCGGCTGCTCTTTAAACCCGCTGAGGCCATGCATCACAAACGCCAAGCCGGACGCGTTTTCCGGCTCGTCAACAATTACCGCAATCTTTTGCCCTTTACGATTTTGGATAAATTGTTTTTGCATAACCTATACGTCAAAAATTTTCTGAACACGATCTTGTGCTCCAAGGCTCTGAATACGTTGCTGCAAGTAGTCTAGGCGCAACTGCGGATAGCGCTGACGAAAAGCTTCAATGTCCTCAATGTCGTGCTTGCCAACATCAGC
Organism: Patescibacteria group bacterium; assembly: GCA_038078795.1. GTDB lineage: Bacteria > Patescibacteriota > Patescibacteriia > UBA9934 > CAMTUG01 > CAMTUG01. Next base: position 1,426 of record JBBTSK010000136.1, on the reverse strand, counting down.
GCCACGCTGGAGCAGAGCCTTAATCAACAATACATCTTCTGGCGGATAGAGAAAAACCTCGAGGCTGTCGTGCGCAGATTGAAGACGAGCTTCTAAAACGTCTGGCGTCAAAGAAAGATCGTACGACTTCCCTTCCGCCGAGATCGTCAGGTGACTAGTGAGTTGGATGGAATGATCGCCGTTCACGTTGGAATTACGCACATGCTCAAGCGGCGACTCGTAGATAAACGAGACAATATCAAACAACTGATCCACCGCGTCATGATCTTCGTTGCGCAAATAAATATCCACATCATCCGGCAGTCGTTCGTTGCCGAGCAAAAACAAACATCCACTGCCGCCAATAGCATAAGGAATCTTTGCCGCGTTGAGCTTCTCAAGCGTTGAGCGCAATTGCGGAAAACGATCAAAAAAGATATTGAGGCGGTCTGGATTCATAGTCTGGCGTCACGCCCCATGACACTTCTTGAAGTGTTATTTTAATGGGATGGCATTAGCCATCTCTATTCATGATACAGCACCGGAACCTCTCAGAAAACTCGTTCAGGTGCCGATCGTGAATCTTAATCCAATAAATCAAGTAACCAATGACCGTTCCCGTGTTTGAGCAAACCTCGATACGAAGCGACTGTCTCCTCAGATGCTCCCTCCCCTGTAGCCCTGATCATTCTACGCTTGGTGGTCGTCCGTAGCACGCGATGATGAGGAAAATGCACCCATCCCAGAAAGTCGACACCAGACGCGACAGTACGAAGTTCAATTTTATCTGGATGCAGACGTAGATGAAGTTCCCGTTCTAGAAAGTTCTCAATGATCGGCAAAAGCTGCTCAAGATACCTGCGATTGCGAGATAGTAGGACAAAATCATCAGCGTAGCGAACATAATACGGTACATGCAACACGTGTTTGATAAATTGGTCAAAAACATTCAGATAGACGTTGAGTACGTTCTTTCGTGTCGGCCGTGTTCCAGCGGGGGTCAGAATGTGAACTGCATCCGGCCCCTTCTCCCGCAGAATAGAGAACAAAGCGTTATTAGCCTCGTTGAGCTCCCTAAACAGCTTTGCAAGAGGTTCCGGCGTAAAGATGCGACAAAGGCCTGCATCGCGGTCGTAGCCAAAAATACGAGCATGTTGCCAACAGGTATCAGCTTGGGGAGTTTTGGAGCTTCGACAATAGTAAACGGTATGAAGTCCCGGGAAAGTCACGCAACGGCCAAGGCTGTTTCCACCTACAAGCACATTAAGACCGGAATCATAGCGAACACCGTCGATGGTTTTGGAGTTCATTACAATCACGTTAATTTGAGGAAGGCCACTTTTTAGAAACGCTTTTATTTCTTCTATCGAACTAAGGCCAGGTTTTGTGGCATAAAATTATTCCGGCTTGTTGCGATAAAAGCCGATTAAGCCTTCGGCGGTGACGT
>JBBTSK010000135.1:0-11046 GCA_038078795.1 Patescibacteria group bacterium | reverse complement strand
TTCCGTCGCTTGACCCAAAAAGTCCCACTCATAAAGGGACTGCATGGCAATGGTGCGGGAAAGATGGCGATTGGACATAAGGTAAAGAACAAAGTAGGGACCGATCAAAGATTAGCCCCTACATTCTATCACTTCTTGACGGTATTGGCCTTTTTCTTCAAAGCCTTCTCAGCGCGGGCGCCGGTGTTGATCACTGTGCGGCCGTTGTAGTTGCCACAAGCCTTGCACATGAAGTGCGGCATGATCGGAGCTTCGCACTTGCCGCATTTGGTCAGATTGACCTTTTTGAGGGCGTGGTGCGAGCGGCGGTTGCCTTTGGAGTGTTTATTGTGATGCTTAATCGGAAGAGCCATAAAATGATAATTTCTTGAACGCGGGAAGTATAGCTAAAACCCTTAAAATGGTCAAGAAGAACGGGTTTAACTACCAATCTTAGCCCCTCTCTCAATAACATCTACCAACAACTTGAGGGAGGCTTCAACCTGCCTGATACTGCAAGTCCTCTCACCTCTAGGCTTAAAAAGATGAAACGTGTTGCGCAAATCGTTAATTGGCAACAACCGATCCATTTCTTTGGCCATCCATCCCTTCTTTTTGAAAAACTCCGTAAGCTCCTTTATTCCAATCTGATGTTCTGCCTTGTTCTGAATCTTCTGAACCGCCACAACAACAGCTGAGGCCTCGCTTCCGACTCGACGAAATTCCGGTGGAAGCTTCTGAACAAATTTATAGTCAGCAAAAGTCATCTCCTCACCAGACTTCTTGTAAAGATAGAGCAAAACCGCTTCGATGACCGAAACGGCATATAAAACGATAACCCGATATGTCTCTCGCTGATACAACCTACTATTTCGCTTTCGTTTTGATTCCTCAAGCAGTGCGTAAGTAAATTCAATGGACCCTTCAATCGTCTTCCTGAGCTCGGCATCATTAATAAAATCAAGGGCGTCCATAACAAGATCTTTAACGACCTTTCTCCTGAGTCATTTTTAAAAGCTTCGACAACGAGGGGACTCCTTCTTTTTTCAATACAGTATGAAGCTGCGCATCAGAACGATAGCCCAAATCAACTCCATATTTTTTTTCTATAGTTTGCACGAGTGTGTCTCCTCTTTTTTTGTGTATAGTCTTGCTCATATACTTTAAGTGTAGCACAACGAATCCGCTTCACACAACCGAACTCCAAACAAGATTCAATCTACTCAATTAAATAATCGCCACGCTAGCGACTTTGTCATCTGCTTCTTTGAAACGCATGACGCGGACGCCTTGAGTGGCGCGACCGACTTCGCTGATGGATGACAGCGAGGTGCGGATGACTTGCCCGCCTTCTGAGACGCAGAATAAATCGCGAGCATCCTTGCCGCCAACCACGAAAGCGGAAACGATTTTGCCGGTTTTGGCAGTCACGGCCGCGGTCTTGATACCAGAGCCGCCGCGACCTTGAGTTTTGTATTCTGTGACATCGGTGCGTTTGCCAAATCCATTTTGCATCACCACCAGCAGTTGATATTCCCCTTCCTTGGTTTTGTTCGGCAGAACATCCATGCCCACCACTTCGTCGGCCCCCTTCATGCGAATGCCACGGGTGCCGCTGGCCACCCGACCCATCGGACGCATATCTGCTTCGCTCATGCGGATCGACTGACCGTTGCTGGTCACCAGAATGACGTCGTCTTTACCCGTTGACGGCTTAACCCATTCCAAGTTGTCTCCTTCGCGCAGTTTGATGGCGATCAGTCCCGAGCGACGGACGTTGGCAAAATCTTCCAGTGAAGTTTTTTTGACCGTGCCCTTGTTGGTAACCATCACCAAATACTTCATCGCCGCCATGTCGTCAAGCGACAAAACCGCTGACAATTTTTCTCCCGGCGCCAACTCCAAGAAATTCACTAAAGCTTGACCCTTAGCCGTGCGCGATGCTTCCGGCACGTCATAAGCTTTTAGCTGGAAGGCACGGCCGCGCGAAGTGAAGAACATCAAATCTTTGTGGGTGGTGGTGGAGAAGGTGTGTTCGACAATGTCTTCTTCTTTGGTGGTCACTCCGGCCACACCTTTGCCGCCGCGGGCTTGGGTATGAAAGGTGTCTGGCGGCAAACGCTTGATGTAACCGTCGCGAGTGATGAGAACAATCGTGGCCGAATCGGGAATGACGTCTTCAATGCGAAATTCGCCGATCCCGTGTTTGACGATCTCGGTTCGGCGTTGATCGCCAAAGCGTTTTTTGATATCCGCGACCTCCTCTTTTATAAGACCGCGAATCCGAACCGCGGATTTCAAAATCGCTTCCAGTTCTTTAATCAACTTCATCTTTTCCGCCAGCTCCTGCTCCACTTTCAGCCGCTCAAGGTTGGCCAGTTGTTGTAAGCGCATCTCCAAAATGGCTACGGCCTGAAGCTCGGAGAGCTTGAAGCCTTTGATCAAGTTGACTCGTGCTTCATCTTTGTCTTGAGACTTCTTGATCGTTTTGATGACTTCGTCGATTTTCAAAATAGCAATGTGCAAACCTTCCAAAATGTGTGCCCGATCTTTAGCCCGATCCAAATCATGTTGAGTACGACGACGCATCACTTCTTGACGGTGCTTGACGTACTCTTCCAAAATCATCTTCAAATTCAAAACTCGAGGCTGGATGCCGTCCACCAGCGCCAGCATATTGAAGTGGAACGGCTGTTGCAATTGCGTCAGCTGGAAAAGGCGGTTCAAAACTTTTTGTGGATAAGCGTCTTTTTTAAGATCAACCACGATGCGCACCCCGAGCCGAGTGGACTCGTCGCGCAAATCGCGAATCCCTTCAATTTTTTTATCATTGACTAGCTCGGCAATCTTTTCCAGCAGAGTTGATTTATTCACTTGATACGGTATTTCATTAACGATGATCTGCCAGCCGTTCTTGCCTTCCACGATCTCGGTCTTAGCCCGACAATCAACCGAGCCTTTGCCTGTGGCATAAGCTTGTTGAATATCTTGGGTGTTGTAAATAATTCCGCCAGTGGGAAAATCGGGAGCCTTTACGAACTTCATCAAATCCTCAATGGTGCATTCAGGATAGTCTAAGAGATGCTCCACTCCTTCGCAAAGTTCCGTCAGGTTGTGCGGCGGAATGTTGGTGGCCATACCCACGGCGATGCCGAGAGTGCCGTTCAAAAGCAAGTTGGGAAGTTTGGAAGGCAAAACTTTAGGTTCCTTGTGGGTACCGTCAAAGTTGGACATGAAGTCCACCGTTTCCTTTTCAATGTCCAGCAACATCTCTTCGGCAATCGAGGTCAACTTAGCTTCGGTGTAGCGATAAGCCGCGGCAGCGTCGCCGTCCAGAGAACCAAAATTTCCCTGACCGTTAACCAACGGATAACGCAAAGAAAAATCTTGGGCCATGCGCACCAACGAATCATAAACGGCCGAATCGCCGTGAGGGTGATATTTACCGAGCACGTCTCCAACCACGGTGGCGCATTTTTTGAAACGAGCTCCGGCGCGCAAACCGGTTTGCCACATGGAATACAAAATGCGGCGATGCACCGGTTTCAAACCATCGCGCACATCAGGCAAAGCGCGCGAAACAATCACCGACATGGCATAGCTCATGTAAGCCGACTCCATCTCCGAAGTGATGGGCCGAACTTCGACTTTGCCAATGGTGTCAAAGAGCGCTTTGTCTTCGGCGCGTAGACTGCCTTGTTTGGGACGTTTGATAGCCATAAGTTAAGGAGTGGTGGCTGAAACTTCAGTAGATAATTCCTCGGCCATGATGCTGACAGCCGCGCCGATCGTCGCTTGAGCCTCTAAACGCGCTTGAAGCGCCGTCAGAGCGTCGGTCGCCAATGGAGCAACTGTGGTTTGCCAATCAGCCGCTGTCTCCGCCCCCACTTGCTTGACCGCCTCCGCCACTTGAGGAAAAAAATCAGAGGCAAAAGTTTTTGGCACTGACGTTGCCAGCGCGGAAACTTGGCCCAATAAAAAGTAAGTCCAGCCGCCAACGACCAAAGCCGATGTCGCCACCACTGAAACAATAAACCAACGGCGACGCGCCGGATCAACCTTGGGGATGTGGACAATCAATTCTGGCAAATGTTCGTGGCTCATAGTTAAGCGCGCTCTAAAACGTAAATCATCATCTCTTCTTCCGGTAAATTCTTACGACTGATTTTCAATTTGCTGACGTTCTCGCGTTTGCAGACCCCGAGCGCTTTGCAAAAAGCGTCGAGCGGTTCCAGCTTCTCTTTGAGCCCATCCACGGCATAGGCGTAAGGAATGACAATCCGCGGTTCGATTTGGGCAATAACCTCGACGGCCATTTTGGGACTTAGGAAACGACCGCCACCAATTGGCACCAACAAAATATCGACGTTGCTCAACGCTTCCAGCTCGTCATTGGTTAGCTCACGATTGATGGCCCCAAGGTGAGCCACGCTCATGCCTTCGGCTTCAATCAATAAAATACGTTGGTGACCGCCAACGTCAATAGCATGAACAAAAATCCCTTTGGCTTCATATTCACCGGCCATGTCAATCACAAACGGCGCGCCGTGGCTGGTGGGGCCGACCGCTTCCGCGTTGTTGGCGTCATCACCACCATGAGTCATCGCCACGACGTCGGCCGCCAAAGTGCGAGAAAGTTTGAGACCAACTTCGGCCTGATAAGGATCAACGACTAGCGTCGCGTCGCCGTTGATCGAAGAAACGGTCAGGGAAAAACAAGACAATCCGTGCCAAGAAATTTGCATATATTCGCCCGACTATTCTAACACCTCCATCGTCCCCTGCCAATACTCAATCTCTTTTTTAATCTCCAGCAAATTAGGATCGCGTTCAACCACGGACCAACCTTCCTCCAAAGTTTTGACTTTGTCTAAAATCTCCGCTCGCCATTTTTGGTCTTGACTGGCTAGGATACGAAGTTCTTCGACTTCCAGGACTCCAGCAACTTCTCGTACCCAGCTTTATCTTTTTCAATCACCGCCGGAAGCCGTAACCGCCAGCTGATTCGCCTAGTATCCGAGACTAAGTATAACACAAACAGCAAGCGGCTCCGTGTGTGTTCACACGGAGCCGCAGAGCCAGGGGTCAAGAGGACAAAGAGCTGGGAGCTACCAAATTTGGCTAAGTTTAGCTTTTATAAACCGAGAACTGATTTAAGTTTCTGATGCAAAAGCCGCATAAACGGCGAGGGGAGGGCGCCAAGCTCGCCAAGCACGATCCGTCGATCTAAAGTGGCGATTTTATCAGCACGAATAACGGATTCTGTTTTGAAGCCGGTACGGCCGAAGGCTGGATGGTCTTCCGAAATCACCAGGCAATCTTTGGAAATTTTGGCTGTCCGAGTGGTCACAAAAACCACGACGACGTCTTTGTCGTTACGGTCCGTCATCGAGACAATCACCGCCGGACGCACTTTCTGTGATGAAAGGTCGGTAAAAGGAAATGGAACAAGAACAATTTTACCTCGTTCAAACATACCGCTTTTTCAAATCAGCAAGGGTGTAAAGGTTTGGCTCTTCGGCGAGAAAATCAAAAGCACCGCCGTATTGATTCATGTTGGTCATCTCATCAAGCTCCGGATTGATGAAATCTGGAAAATGAATCAACAGGGCTTCGGCCTTTTCTCTGCGCCCAATAGCTACCGGCCGGCGTGAGCGGTGGACGCGATTGACGAGTTCAGCCAAATGCTTGCGCGCTTCGGTTGTGGTGATGACTTTCATAAATCTCAATTTGTACAATTTGTACAACAGATTGCTTCCAGCGTCAAGATCTTCTTACACATCCTCCGCAATCGTCCCTGTCCAATACTCAATCTCTTTTTCAATCTCCAAGAGCTCCGGATCACGCTCAACCACGGACCAACCTTCTTCCAAAGTTTTGACTTTGTCTAAAATCTCCGCTTGCCATTTCGGGTCTTTGTTAGCCAAAACGCGGAGCTCCTCGATTTTCTCTTGCATCTTGCTTTGTTTGTCTTTCCACGATTTCACCAGCTTATCGTACTCGGCTTGTTTTTTGGTAATCGTTGCCGGGAGTTCTTCTTTAATATGCTCGTCGGCGTGCAAAATACCGTCTTCGATTTGATAGCGTTCCTCGGCGGTGAAGTCCGTCTCAAAAATCGAGCTCTTGGTCAGAGCTTCAAGCGTCACCGCGCTATCCAATAAATGCTGAACTTTATTTTTGACCTCCGGCTCCAAGTGTTCCAACACTAACTCCACCCGGCGCGCGTCAGATGTTTTATCAATCATCTCTTGATAAGCCTTGCGGTAAGGAAACTCTTGTTTGCCGATCGTCACCAGGGCGTCATGGATCTGCTCCACGGTCGACTCCGGATTAGTACTAAGCGCAGTGTGCCTCTGGCGACCTTGGGAAGCGATCTCTTTAGGAGCCGTCGGGGCTAGGTGGCCAAGAGCGTAGGCGAATTCGTCGAGCATGGCTTTGTGAGGGTGAGTCATATAAAGTGATAGTACATGGAGGGAGGGATTTCTGGTAGACCCTTCTCTTGCCAAAATCGCCCCTTTGCCTTAGAATCCCCATGCTTATTAATTCTTAGCACTTGACTCCCCCCAACCATTGGTTGCGGCTCAGTCATGCCTACGTTATATGTCTGACAAGAAACTGGCCGAGCTCCTCGAAGATGGGAGCTATTTAAAATTCCCTAAAGTGGGTGATGTCGTCAAAGGCGCGATCATTTCCACATCCCGCCGCGAGGTTCGCATCGACATCGACGGCATCAAGACCGGAGTTATCCGCGGTCGTGAATTGTATGCCGAGAGCAAGGAGTACAGCGCGCTCAAAGCTGACGACCAGGTGGAAGCCACCGTGGTTGAGCTAGAAAACGAAAACGGAGAGATGGAATTGTCTTTCCGCTTTGCCGGTCAGAAAAAAGCTTGGGAGGAATTGCGCCGGATGTTCACCGTCGGTGAACAAGTCAGCGTCAAAATTTTGGACGCCAACAAAGGCGGCCTGATCGTCAAACTAGAAAACGTCACCGGCTTTTTGCCAGTCTCGCAGTTGGCTCCGGAGCACTACCCGCGCGTCTCCGGCGGCGACAAAGGCAAAATTTTGGAGAAGTTGAAGTCTTATGTTGGTGAATCGATGGAGGTGCGCTTGATCGACGCCAACGAAGCCGATCAAAAATTAATTGTTTCGGAAAAAGCTTTGTGGGAAGACAAACAACGCCACGTTATAGCTCAACATAAAGTCGGCGACACTATTGAAGGCGAGGTGACGGCGGTGGCGGACTTCGGAGCTTTTGTAAAATTTGATTCCCTTGAAGGTTTGGTGCACATCAGCGAACTGGCTTGGCAAAGAATTGACCACCCCAAAGACGTGGTCAGCGTCGGACAAACCGTCAAAGCCGAAATTATCGGCATCGAAGGATCAAAAATTTTTCTTTCCATGAAAAAGTTGATTACCGACCCGTGGAAAGACGTGGAGAAACGCTACAAAGTCGGCGACATGGTCGAAGGCAAAGTGCTCAAGATCAATCCTTTCGGCTTGTTCGTGGAATTGGATCAAGAAATTCACGGCCTGGCCCACGTCAGCGAATTGTCTGACACTCCGATCGAAGACCCTAACAAAATCGCCACCATCGGCGAGACGCTTAAATTCCGCGTCGTCTCCATCGAGCCCAATGAACATCGTCTTGGCCTGTCACTCAAGCCAAACAAAGAAATAAAAGAGGAGTATGAAGCCACTCAGTAAAAACATCATCATCTTTATCGTCTCCTTGATCGCCATTGGGGCCGTTTTTTCCACGGTCAATGTTAAAAGCGACAAACCCAGCGAGGTCAACATGAACGCCATCGTGGAACAAATCCACGCCGGCACGGTTGATCACATTGACGTTGAAGAAGACACCGTCAACGTCACTCTGAACGACGGCGGTAAATTAAAAAGCAAAAAAGAATCCGGCCAGCCACTTTCGGAATTGCTGTCGGCGCTGGGCGTTACCACCGAAGAGCTGACCAAACTGCAAGTCAACGTCAAAGACTTAAGCGGCAAAGATTATTTCCTGCGCTCGATTCTGCCATCCATTTTGCCGCTGTTTATTCTCATCGTCATCTTCTGGTTCATGATCCGCCAACTGCAAGGCAGTAACTCCAAAGCCATGAGCTTTGGCCAGTCGAGCGCGCGGGAAGTTGATCAAAGCAAAAACAAAATCACCTTCAAAGAAGTAGCCGGAGTCAAAGAAGCCAAAGAGGAATTGATGGAGATCGTCGAATTTTTGCGCGATCCTAAAAAATTCGTGGACCTTGGGGCCAAAATCCCCAAAGGCGTGCTCCTGATGGGCTCACCGGGTACTGGCAAAACCTTACTCGCTCGGGCAGTGGCCGGAGAAGCTGATGTGCCATTTTTTCACATCTCCGGTTCAGAATTCGTGGAAATGTTTGTTGGGGTTGGCGCTTCCAGGGTCCGCGACTTATTTGCCAAAGCTAAAAAAAGCACGCCGTGCATTATCTTCATCGACGAAATCGACGCCGTCGGCCGCCAGCGCGGCGCGGGCCTGGGCGGCGGCCACGACGAACGCGAACAAACCTTAAACCAAATTCTGGTGGAGATGGACGGCTTTGACCCCAACCTCGGAGTGATCGTTATCGCCGCCACTAACCGCCCAGACGTTCTCGATCCAGCCCTCTTGCGTCCAGGCCGTTTTGACCGTCGAGTGGTCATCGACTTGCCGGACATCAAAGACCGCGAAGCGATTCTGGCCATCCATGCCAACAACAAACCTCTGGAACCGGAAGTCAGCCTGCGCCAAGTCGCCGAGCGCACGGTGGGCTTCTCCGGAGCAGACCTCGGCAACCTCTTGAATGAAGCCGCCATCTTAGCCGCCCGCCGCGACAAAAAAACCATTGGTCCGGCCGAAGTCTTGGAGTCGGTCGATAAAGTCATTCTTGGCCCCGAGCGCAAGAGCCACATGCTCTCGACCAAAGAACGAGAAGTCACGGCCTACCACGAAGCCGGCCATGCTCTGGTGGCTCACGAGTTGCCTCATGCCGATCCGGTGCACAAAATTTCCATCATTTCCCGCGGTCGAGCGGCCGGCTATACCATGAAGCTCCCGGTGGAAGATAAAAAATTGCACATGCGGGCTGAGTTCATTGATGAAATGGCCGTGCTCCTCGGCGGCTTCACCTCAGAAAAAACCATCTTCGGCGACGTGACCACCGGAGCATCAGACGACTTGCAACGAGCCACCAAAATCGCCAAGGAGCTCATCACCAAATACGGCATGAGCGCCACTTTGGGCCCGCGGACTTTTGGCAAGAATGAAGAGATGATTTTCCTCGGCCGAGAAATCCGTGAAAATCGGGACTACTCGGAAAAACTTGCCGAAGCGATTGATGGAGAAATCGCAACGATGATTAACACGGCGATGGCCACTGCCCAAGAGATCATCGTCAGAAAACGCGACAAGCTCGATGCTATTGTCAAAGCCTTGATCGCCAAAGAAACTCTGGAGCGTGAACAATTTGAAGCCATCTTCAAAAACTAGTAGAATATAGAGACGGGTCATCGACCCGTCTCTATGTTTTCATTTCATCGATCGATTTTACGACAAGCGTGGCAAACCACTTGGAAGCACAAACGTCTCTGGCTTCTGGGGATCTTGGCTGGACTGGTCAACACCGGCGGAGTCCTCAACATCACCTTCCGCACATTTCACCGCCTGTCGCCGGAGCTGACCTGGCGTTCTTATCTCGAGGGCAGTATGCCAGGGGCGACAACTATTCTGCTCTACGTCCAAAAATTAGCCTTAGTTTCTCAAACCCGCTTGGGACTAACCGTGGCTGTCATTTTGATCGCGCTGATCGCCCTAGCTGTCTTGGCTCTGTGCGCTCAAGCCGGACTCATCAAAGCTATCCCGCTCGTTGACCGCGGGCGCAAACTCGGACACTTCACCAACCATTCGTTAACGACCCTTGGACAACTTCTCGGCCTTGATTTCTTGGCGCGCCTGGCAATGCTACTCCTGACGTTTGGCACCGGCTTAGCCATAGTCAAACTCGTCAGTCACACCGTAACTGGCAACGCCTTGATTACCTTCGGCCTTCTGCTCATCTTCATACCGATCTCTTTGCTCATCGGTTATCTGTCGGTGTTCGCGGCCATCGAAGTAGTCATCAAAGGCCAAGGCATCATCCACGCCGTGCAGAACACTTGGCGGGTGCTCACCAAACACTGGCTGCCAATCGCTGAACTGACCGTCCTTCTCTTCTTTGTTAACCTTTTAGCTTCATTCACCGCCATTGTGGCGGTAGTCCTCTTCGCGGTGCCGTACCTTGTTAGTCTCAAAACGGCCACCGTGGTCGGAAGTGGATTTCTCTGGCTGGGAACTATGGCCTTCGGCGCCGTCTTCATCATCTTGATCGGCCTCCTGATCTTCGGTTGGATGACCGCCTTTACCTATGCCGCGTGGTATCATGCCTACGAAAAACTCGGAAACCGAGCTAGCGTGACCTCCAAACTGGAACGCGTTTTTCAACATTTTTTATAGACCACTTGTGACCAACGACATGCCGTCAATCGAAGACTTGCTAAAAGCCGACGCCAAAAAGGCGCCTATTTCGGCCACCAGCGGCACTCCTTCGACCACCGAACGTTTTGATGAAAAAATGGCCAGCATTCACATCAGTGAAAAGGAGCACTCGACTAAAAGCCAAGCCGAAACCGCTCATTTGGGTTACGTTGACCTGGCCAGCTTCGCGATCAGTCCTGAAGCCTTGACTCTGATTCCTGAAAATCAAGCCCGGACGCTCTCGGCAGTAGCTTTTTTGTTCCTCGGCTCGGAAATTCGGCTCGGAGCGGTTGACCCCGCCGACCCAGCGGTCGTCGAACTGGCTTATCAGCTTGGCGAACGCAATCAGGCTAAGGTGATCATCTATCAAATCACGGCCCAGAGTTTGGAAAAAGCTTTGCTTCTCTACGCCGCCTTGCCCCAAATCAAGCCGGTGGTCAAAGGAGTACGCATCACCGACGAAGAACTCGACCGCTATCGGGCGTTGACCAAAAATTTTCCGGCAGTGCAAAAACTTTTGTTAACAGCTTCCACTACCGACGTCG
>JBBTSK010000134.1:0-8015 GCA_038078795.1 Patescibacteria group bacterium | reverse complement strand
CCGAGTTGTTTGAAATGGAATACTTCGATTTGGGCAAAGCCTATTTGTCACAGTCGGGGCAGTTGTATTTGGAGGCGGGGATTATGAGCTTTGGTCGCGCCTTTGATTTCGGTCCAGTGTTTCGCGCGGAGAAATCCAAAACCCGCCGGCATTTAACCGAGTTCTGGATGATGGATGCGGAAGCCGCCTTTGTGGAGCACGAAGAGAACATGCAGATTCAGGAAGAGTTGATTTGCCACGTTGTCAAAAAAGTTTTGGAATTTAACCGTAAGGAGTTGGCGATTTTGGAGCGCGACGTCTCTGCGCTCCAAAAAGTCCAAGCGCCGTTTGTGCATATGACGCACGTCGAGGCAGTCAAAAAGCTGCACGAGCTTGGAAGCGACATTGGCGAACGCGACGACCTTGGTGCTGATGACGAAACAAAATTGACGATGCTTTACGATCGTCCGATCTTCGTCGAAAAGTATCCGGTGGAAGTGAAAGCGTTTTACATGAAGCTTGATCCAGCCGATCCTTCGCGTGTGCTTGGTGCTGACTTGTTAGCTCCCGAAGGCTACGGTGAGATTATCGGCGGATCGCAACGCGAGGACAACTACGACAAGCTCGTCGAACGTATGAATGCGCAAGGTTTGGCGCTTGAACCGTTCCGCTGGTACTTGGATTTGCGTAAGTACGGCTCGGTGCCGCACTCTGGATTCGGTTACGGCTTGGAGCGCATCACCGGTTGGCTCTGTGGCGTGCATCACATTCGTGAAACGATTCCGTTTCCACGCACGATTAACCGCTTGAATCCGTAATATGAAAAAGCAGATCATTGCCCTCGTCGTGCTTCTTATCGCTTTAGGAGTGTGGGCATATTTTTGGGCGCAGTCGAAGGAGGAAGCAAATGTCGCGCCTGTTGGCGAGCAAGTCGCGGATGATAATCTCCCGCTTGGTCCGCAAATTATTTATCAAACTACTCGCGTCAAAGATCGCGGCAGTGATGATGCGGCCGATGATGATGTTGAGGAAACGATCATCTATCGCGCTGATATGACGGGTAAGTCTACGGTGATGGCGACGATTGACTCTGCTCGTCGTGCTGCATCACCACGAGCCGAAATCATTGGGCAGGATATCTTCGTGCATAATTACACTGACGGTCATGATGTTTGGTTGAACTTAGAGGGCGTGACGGATGTTTCTGGCAATAGGAGTAACGATAATATAGCTAACACTGATAATCGTCTGGCCAACAAAGACAGCAGTGTTTGGGTAGATTACTCACTTGAGTATGAAAACCGTGCGGCAGCAGTGACGATGCGGATTGGTTGGTTAGGAATGGATGAAGCTTTGAATGAACATGTTACCTTAGAGCCGCCAGAACCGTTTGAGATTGATCCAGCCGAGCTCGGGATCACCCTTGGTTACGCTGTGCCCTTCGTCATTTCCGATGATGGGAAGACAGTCTACATTCGCGAGATTTGTGAATGTGATGCCATCTCATTGAGAGGTTTGTGGAGATTTGATATTGCCACCCAGACATTGACGAAAATAACGTATATCGTTGAACAGGATGTGGAGGAATATAAGATTAATTCAGCCACTAAACAGTTGATCGGAGTGAGCTACGCCCACGACGGTCCGGAAACGGATTTCGGCGGCGGGGCGCCGTCTGGTCCGTCGGCAATTCACTTGGTAGATTTGCAAACGGGTGATGGGAAAGAGATTTTTTCCAGCGATACGTTCGTTTTCGGCAGTGCCTTTTTGTCGCCGGATGGAATGATCTATGCCCATGATTATCGTGACGATATCGTTCGGGTACGGGCAGTCGGAGCGCAGCGACAGAATAGTGATGATGTCATTTCTGGTAATGTTCTTGATTGGGTTGATGACACGTTGATTGTCGATCGCGATGGGGAAATCATTTTGTACGATCTGACGACGGACATGGTGACCTCGGTGGCGCGGACGATCGGCGGGCGTTACGCCGATCCGGATTATATGAACGTACAATACATCGGGACGATTGATTGGAGGTATAAATTATAACTACGCGACGAACTTGGAACTGGGAGACGAAGAGTAAATCTTGATCTACTTTGTGGCCAAAAAAAACTACGCTTTTGTTGATAGTCAAAACCTGAACCTTTCGATAAGAGATCAGGGTTGGGCGTTGGATTTTGGGAAGTTTTTTCGATATTTGCAAGATCGTTTTGACGTTGCTCAAGCTTTTCTTTTCATCGGCTATGTCCGAGAAAATCAATCTTTATATACAGCACTACAGAAAATAGGTTATATTGTCGTTTTTAAGCCGACCCTCCGACTTCCTAACGACACCGTTAAGGGTAATGTTGATGCTGAATTAGTTCTCCATGCCATGATTGAGTACGCAAACTATGAACGGGCGGTCATCGTGACAGGTGATGGTGATTTTTTTTGTCTTGTAGAACATCTCAAGATTCAGAATAAACTTGGTCGGCTCGTCGTTCCGAATAAGTATAAGTTTTCGTCACTATTAAGGAAATTTAACGATTCCATTTCTTTTCTAAATAACACGAGAGAAAAATTACAAAAATAAAGAGAGGCATGACCGCGGGACAAAACCCTTTGGGTAGCCTCTCATCGTGATGAGATCAAGATAACATATGCTGTATTTCCAGTCAAGTTTTCAAAAAAGAAAGGGCCCCATAAGGACGAGACCTTATAAGGCTTGCTTTCCGTTAGTGAAACGAACATAATAGTTTAGCATTCTAAATTTGTCAAGGCGTGATAAATGAAAGCATCTATGCAACGAACTTTGAATAGTGAGACAACGCAGAGGGTGGGGGAGACGGTGAGGCTAAACGGCTGGGTGCAGAACGTGCGCCGGGTTGGGGAAAAACTGGTGTTTATTGTTCTGCGCGACGGATCGGCCATTGTGCAGTGCGTTTGCTATAAGCCAGACCTCGACGACACCACTGCCACGATTGTCGATGGACTTGGATCGGAGTACGTGGTTGAGATTGAAGGCGTGGTCAACGCCCGAGGAGAAAAACAAATCAATCCTGAAATGGTCACGGGGACGGTCGAAGTCGGCGTCAAAAAACTGACCGTGCTAAACACGAGCAAGACTCCGCCGTTTGAAGTCGATAAAGATACGATGGGAGTTAATGAAGAGTTGCGTTTGAAATATCGTTACTTGGATTTACGCTCGGAGCGTTTGCAGAAAAATATTCGTCTGCGCAATGAGTATGTCCAAGCCTGTCGTCGTCATCTGCTTGAAAATCGTTTTGTTGAAATTGAGACGCCGTATCTAACTAAAGCGACTCCCGAAGGTTCGCGCGACTTTATTGTCCCGTCGCGTCTTCAGCCAGGAAAGTTTTTTGCCTTACCACAGTCGCCCCAGCAGTACAAGCAGTTGTTGATGGCTTCCGGATTTGAGCGTTACTTCCAAACCGCGCGTTGTTTCCGCGATGAAGATTCTCGAGCGGACCGTGGTTTTGAACATACGCAGATCGATATTGAAATGAGCTTCGTCGAACGAGAAGATGTCATGCAAACGATAGAAGCAATGATTACCGCCTCGGTTGAGTCGCTGGGGTTTGTCATTAAAGAAAAACCGTTTCCGCGTTTGACCTACCAAGAATCGATGGCCAAATACGGCGCCGACAAGTTCGATATGCGTACGGAAGAGGAAAAAGCCAAAGGTATTTTGGCTTACGCCTGGGTCGTTGATTTCCCATTCTTTGAAAAGACCGAAGAAGGCGGCTGGACCTTTACGCACAATCCATTTTCTCAGCCGAAGCCGGAGTTTGTCGAAGACCACTTAGCCGGACGTAACATTGAGAATATCCTCACCACGCAATACGACCTCGTTTGCAACGGCTACGAAACCGGCGGCGGGAGCATCCGCGCTCATGATCCGAGCGTTCTGCGCGCCACCTATAAGACAATGGGTTATTCGGACGAAGAGATCGAACAATCGGTCGGCCATATGATTGAAGCCTTTGGCTATGGCACACCGCCACATGGCGGCATCGGACTCGGCATTGAGCGCATGATCATGATTCTGACTGACGAGACGTACTTGCGCGAAGTGCAAGCCTTCCCAATGACCGGATCTGCCCACACCTCGATTATGAACGCGCCAAGCTCGCTTACCGATAAGTTGCTCAAAGACGCCCACATCAAACTCGATCTTAGCTAATCATCATGTCCTTCCAAGTCGCTCTCGATCAATTTGCCGGGCCAATGCAACTGCTTCTCGAATTAATCGAGAAGGAGGATTTGGATATCACCAAAGTCAGCCTAGCTAAAGTGACGGAAGATTATCTTGGCTATGTCAACACGCACGACGTGCCTAGTCACGAGCTGGCGGATTTTCTCGTCGTGGCGGCGCGGCTCATCTACATAAAATCACGGGCTATTCTGCCGCTTGATCCGGAAGAGGAAGAAGAAGCCGATGCCTTGGCCGCTCAACTCAAGCTTTATCGCCAGTTCGTCGACGCCACCGTCCATATCGATAGTTTGATCCGTAGTCCTCAAACGGCCTATGATCGTCCACGAAGTTTTGTTCCATCATCGACTAAATTTCGTCCACCGGATAATGTCACGGCCGAGACTCTCGGCGCTTCATTTTCTGATTTGGTCAAACGTTTGGAACCGTTTTTTGCTCTCCAGCAGACCTCGCTCCAGCGAGTGGTTTCAGTGCAAGAACGAATTAAACAAATTCATCAAGTCCTGATCGACCGGGCGCGGATGACGTTTAGCGATATCACCAAAGGGTCGGCTTCGCGGATTGATGTGGTGGTCAGTTTTTTGGCCTTGTTGGAACTTATGAAGCAGGGATTGATTAAGGCGGTGCAGATGTCGGCGTTTGAAGAGATTGAACTTAGAAGAATCGATTAATATGTTGAAAGCAAAAATCGAAGCCATTCTCTTCGCCTCGGGAAAACCCGTTAGTTTGAAATCATTGGCTAAAGTTTTAGTCGTCAAAGCCGACGAGCTCGAAGCGGCGATTGTAGAGATCAAAAAAGAGAAAAACATCGACGATTCCGGCATTCAGTTGATCGATCACGACGGCTCACTGCAGTTGGTCACCAACCCTGCCTTTGGGGAGTTGATTGGGAGTTTGGTCAAAGATGAATTTGCCGGCGAGCTGACTCGGCCGCAGTTGGAAACGCTGTCGATTATTTGTTATCGCGGGCCGGTCACTAAGCCGGAAATCGAACAAATCCGCGGGGTCAACTGTTCGCTGATCATCCGCAATTTATTGATTCGTGGTTTGGTTGAAGAAAAAGAAGATTCCGTCAGGCTTCAGCCGGTCTACATAGCGACCCCAGACTTCGTCCGTCATCTCAGCGTCCACACTCTTGCCGATCTGCCGGAGTATGAACATTTCCACGCCGATGAACGAATCGCTAAATTGATTGAGACCGCAACCACCCCCGACTAACGCCTATGCTCCTACGCGGCCTCATCCAAACCATTTTGACTCTGTCGCTCACTCAGTTGGTGCCGGTTGATGGCGCGATCTTAGAGCGCGCGGCTATATTACCGACCGCGGAAAGTCGGTCGGCGCTGTTAGAAGCGGCTACTTTAGCCGGGCGGCAGGTTTCTTTGCCTTTGTCTGACCAACGAGCGCCAAGTCGGGTTGAGGAAGGCAGTGTCGGAGTAGTGACAAGCGCCAAGAGCGTTTTGGTTGTTGATCGCCAAACAGGGCTGACGTTATACGCCAAAAATCCCGATGAGGTGCGGCCGGTGGGGAGCATCAGCAAGCTCATGACCGCTTTGGTTTTTTTGCAGGATGCGCCGGATTTGGGTGCGGCGGCTAGTGTCTTAAACGAGGATTATCGTCCCGGAGGGCGGGTTTATTTGGCGGCCAATGATCCAGTCACGGTGGCGGATTTATTGCATGCTAGTTTAGTCGGTTCGGACAACACGGCGACGATGTCCTTGGTACGGATTTCTAGAATGAGTGAAGTAGATTTTGTCAGTCAGATGAATACTCGTGCCGCCGAGTTGGGAATGATGGCCACGGTTTTTCACGATCCGACCGGACTTTCACCTCGTAACGTTTCCTCGGCCCGCGACATCATTCGTCTGCTCGAGGAAGTCCAAGCCGAGGCCGACATTGCTTCGACGATCGTTCTTCCTGAAGTTATTATCACTCAAGGAAGTGGCCGAGCGGTGACGATTCCGTCGACAGATGAACTGCTGACGAGCTTTATCAATCAACCGCCTTTTGCCATGCTCGGCGGCAAGACTGGTTATTTGCCCGAAGCTGGTTATGGCATCGGCGTTGGCGTGCGTCATGATGGTGACGGCGACGTGTTCATCGTGCTCCTTGGTTCAGACACTAAAGACACGCGAGTGCAGGAGGTCAAAGGACTGGCCTCGTGGGTTTATCGTGTTTTTGAATGGTAGTTATGCAAGATTTTTTCATCATCTTGTTATCCGCTGTGCCGATCGGCGAATTGCGAGTGGCCCTGCCGCTGGCGCTTGAAGGGTATGGATTTTCTATTCCTCGCGCCTTGGTTGATGTCTATCTTGGTAACGCCTTGCCGGTCCTACCGCTCCTTTTTGGACTGAACGCGCTGACCATTTGGAGCGACAAACACTGGCCGTTTTTTCATCGTCTACTGGATCGATTTTTTCTTCGAACGCGCCGGCGTCTTCAAGGCGATTACCAAATCTACGGAGCCATGGCCCTATTTTTGTTCGTTGCTATCCCTCTGCCTTTGACCGGTGTTTGGACGGCCTCGGTGGCGGCTGTTTTGTTCGGTATTCGCCCGCGCCCTGCCGCCACGGCCATTTTGGGCGGAATGGTGCTGGCGGGATTGATTGTCCTTTTGGTGACAAAAGGCGTTGTCACGGGCATTCGTCTTCTTTGATATGCGCATCGGGATTGACGCACGAGCGTTGACGCAACATCCGACCAGCGGCGTGGCAATGTTCACACGAGAAATAATTGATGCCTTGCGGTGCGTCAGCGATGACGAGCTTATTTTGTTTACCAAGACCGATATTGCTCGTCCGTTTCGTCGCTTGCCGATCATTGGCAATCATTTTGCATTTGCGCGCGCCGTGGACAAAGCCAAGGTCGATGTCTTTTTTTCTCCCACCGGTTTATTGCCACTTGGACTCAAAACTCCGTCGGTGGCGTTTGTGCACGATCTCATCATCTTGAAACACCCCGAGTGGTTTCCAGATTCTATCTGGCAAAGATTTTTTACTTTGCGTTTTACTATGCCGTCTACAATACGCCGCGCTCGTCGAGTGTTGGTGCCTTCGATGATTGTGCGCGATGATCTCGTTCAGTTTTTTCCTGAGGCAGGAGACAAGGTCGAGGTCGTGCCGGAAGGGGTGCGCCGACCCGAGGTCATTCAACCGTTATCCGACGAACAGCGCCAATGTTGGGGGGTTGTCGGTCAGTATCTCCTAAGCGTTGGCACGCTTGAACCACGCAAGAATCACGAGGCCGCGTGTTTCACTTTAGAGACGATCGTCGTTATGATGAAATTGGACGTTCAGTTGCTGTTGATTGGATCAAGAGGCTGGGGAGCGGGGGCGATTTTACAAAAGATTGACGAAGTCAATAGACGACTTGGACGTCAAGCCGTGTGTTATCTTGGCGCAGTCAGCGAAGAAGAAAAGTGGACGCTGTATCAAAATGCTGAAATGCTGTTGGCTGTTTCGCGCGACGAGGGATTTTATTTGCCGCCGTTTGAGGCTCTGGCCGTGGGCACGCCGGTCATCGCCACCGCCGTTGGCGCTGTTCCTGATTTGCTCACCGACGCCGTGACGATCGTACAGCCCAACGACGTCGAAGGCATTGTTCAAGCTGTGGAGAGCGTCCTGCGTCAAAAACCAGAGGTCACCGCCTCTCAGTTGACTTGGGAACAAGCGGCCAGACGAATTCTTGATGTTTTTTCAAGGTTTTGATATAAATGCCGGGCCCGGTAATGGAATTCCTGAAAATGAATGTGATTCCACAACATGGCGGGATAGCTCAGTTGGTTAGAGCGAAGGACTCATAAGCCTTAGGTCGGCGG
>JBBTSK010000133.1:0-5604 GCA_038078795.1 Patescibacteria group bacterium | reverse complement strand
GCTCTGGTGTCACATAGAAAAAACACCCACGAAAGGTAGATGTTTTTTCTGGTGACCCCAGGGAGAGTCGAACTCCCGTTACGGGCTTGAAAAGCCCATGTCCTAACCATTAGACGATGGGGCCAAGGTAGCGAGAGTGTAGGAAAAAAAATTAACCCTGTCAATATCGCCGGATCGACATTCCGCCGAATTGACGAAGTCGACAAAATTTGGTTGAATATAATCACAAACTTCAGAGGGGCGGGAGCGGACGACTCACACGGACTTGCGAGCCAGTTCGTCAAGCCAGAGCTCTTGCGGTCGGCCTAGCGTCTCCAACACTTTGCCGTGCACGTGTCTCCTCCTGGCGTCCCGCCCCTCTTTCCTCTCCGGCCTGGTCTTGCTACCACGGCCGGTTTTCATTACTCCCAAACGTTCTTCTAATAACCTCATCCATGACGCAAGCGATCTCGTGCACACGTCGCGTGCCATCGATGAGATAATGCGCGTACACTTTTGTCGGATCGACGTAGCGCTCGATGGCGGGCAAAGCTATGCGTTCATAATAGTCGCGATCAAACCGCTCCGGCTCGCGTTGCCACTTTCTGGCCAGAGCCACGTCCTTGGGCACATCCATCCACAACCGCAAATCCATCAACTCGCGAATACGCTCATCCGTGTAGAGC
Source organism: Patescibacteria group bacterium (assembly GCA_038078795.1). Classification (GTDB taxonomy): domain Bacteria; phylum Patescibacteriota; class Patescibacteriia; order UBA9934; family CAMTUG01; genus CAMTUG01. The sequence goes on along the minus strand of JBBTSK010000133.1, from coordinate 4,939 downwards.
ATCAATCCTTCAATCAGCACCACGGGACGCGGACGAAAAATTTGCCTGCCGACCTCGCGATTTATTTTTTTCTCATACACTGGAATCTCTATGTCCTCGCCGGTCTTGAGCTCCACCAGAGCCTCATACAATTCATCCATGTGCAAACTCTCTGGCAAGTCCCAATGCGGCCTGTTGTCCAGGCGCGGACACTCATCTTCGTCCTTATAAAAATGATCAATGGCCAACGCAACCGCTCCCCCCATCTCCTGCAGATACATCGCCACTGTTGATTTGCCTGCTCCAGAATATCCCGCTAGACCGATGAAGTATGGAATCATACGAAGGCCAGTATAACAAAAGGACAAAACACGGCCACCATTCCGCGTGGGGACATAAAACAAACATGCCGCCCGGAGAAGATCCGAGCGGCGCGGGAAAAGTGTCGGCGCGATCAGGCCTCGAACGGCCCGCCAACGGAGCCGACGGAATAACGGAGGAACTCGTCGAGAATCCTTCCGTAGTGTCGTTGGATGATCGTCTGGCAGGACGCTTCCATGACCCGGCAGATCGCCTCCGGGCACGTCTGCTTGCGACAGTCGTCGGGAATGGGGATTGGAAACAGATCTGGACCGACCGCCTCCCCGATCAGTTCCCCGATGCACTGATCAACCAGCGGTGAGAGAGGAATGGATAACTGGATTACGCCAGTATCCCTATTGACATCCCCTTCAAGCGGACGACCCAGCCCTTGCGCCAAACACGCCAGGCAGTAGGCCCGCGCCCGCAGTGACCGTCCGGCGAACACCCTCGGATGCAACGCGCCCGCATTCTTCAACCGTTGCAAATGAGCGCGGATGTTCTGTTCCATGATGTCGGTCAGGCACTCCACGGACGTACGGCCGAATATCTTCAAATCCCGAGCATACCCCTTAGCCGCGGCGTGCAGATCATTGTAGACGCTACGGAGCATGTATTCGATCGGCGCCGCGCTGTTGACGATCCTGCCGTTCATCCTCATGATCACCGCCCCGCGTTCGTCGACCGTGGCGCTGTAATCCACGAGTGGAAGCAGCCCTGGAAATGACTTGCCGCTTAAACGTCCGGCAATGACCCTCTGATCGATGACCGGGGTTGAGCGCAGGCGCAGTTGCCCCTCGGATACATATGTCATGGTGAGGCTCACGGCCACCTGTTCGCCGTCGAGATTGAGCTCCGCGCGAGCGGCCTCTGGCACGAACGAAAGAATGGGAAAACGATCTGTCAGCATGACGTCTCCTGTTTCCTCTTAGATTATGATACCGCCGACGGATGATCCTAACAAAAACCCCCGCCCTTGGCAATCCCAGACGATTACGCGACAGACCCTTTATAATCCGCCACGATGCAGTACAATATTCCTGCTTATGCATATCCGACGTCTCTCCAGCCAATCCTTAACCCGCGTCGCCCTTGGGACAGTCTTTTTCCTCCTTGGCCTCTGGCGCCTGATCTTCGGTCATGGCTTTCACGGCCACCCATTTTTAGCGTTCATAAACGAATGGGGACTGATGATCCTCGGCCTACTCATGCTCCTCGGCGTTTTTACTCGTTTTAGCAAAACACTCTTCCTTTTATTTGGCGCGCTCATCTTTGGACTTCTTATCGAGGAAGACGTCCTGACTCCTCTCTACGCCCAGCGCGTTGCCACCGTGGTGGTGATGTCCCTGATCGGCTACTTTTTCTACAAACTTTTCCGCGTTACTTTTTTAACGCGCCAAGACACGACTAAACGTCGACGACAATACTGATTTTAATATTTTCTGTTATACTATCGATATCTATGGTCGACGCCTTCTTCTTTGATGTCTTCCTCGCCATCGTCTGGCTGTTCTTCTTTTTGCGCCGTCGCGAGACCCGCCAAGAGATGGTAATCATCGGCATCGTCGCTCTCCTTTTCTCCCCTTTATTCCTCTTCCTTGGCCGCCAAGAAACGGCCGGGACGGTGGCGATCAGCGACTTGGCTTTTTCCTTCTTCTTGGCCGGTATCGCCGCCGTCATCTTTGAGGCTGTCTTTGGCCAGCACTACCGCATCGGCCATCACGCCCGCTTATCACTAAAAAACTCCACCGAACGATGGTTCCTGCGGCTGATGCTCATGGCCATCGTCTGGGCTTGGCTCTCGATCATCTTATTGTTGGTGATGGGCACCGATGCCTTACAGAGCCTCGGCGCCGCTGGTCTAGTGATTGGGAGCTATATGATCGCCAGCCGTCACGATCTCCTCTGGAACGCCCTTTGGAGCGGCTTGCTGATGGCCATTGTTTTTTTCTTTGTCTACCTCCTCGCCTTTATCGCCAGCCTGCCCACAACTACCCAATTTTTCCTGACCTCCATCCCGGCCGATGCCGTCACCTGGGCCATTACCCTAGGCTTGGTCTTTGGGCCCATGTACGAATTCGTCCGTGGTTTCCGACTTAGACATTAACAAAGTTTATGCTCGTTACTGATCATGCCTTAGACCAAGAAGCTTGGATTCAACCAGACGAAGGCCAGCTTTCGGTTGATGTCATTGAGACTTATGAGTCGGTAATCATTCGAGCGGCTATCGCCGGAGTCAGCGTCGAAGACGTAGACATTTACATCGCCGAAGACGTGGTCACAGTGCGCGGCAATCGCCACCTTGATCAAAAAGAAGAAGTCGGGAGTACTTATCATTTTCGTGAATGTTATTGGGGAGGATTTTCACGAACCATTGTCTTGCCGGCCCACGTGCGCCCCGACGGCGCCGACGCGCTGATGAAAAATGGCGTCTTGACCATCACCTTGCCCAAGGCGGTGGTTGAAACCAAAATTCCTATTCGCTTTGAGGAGTAGAAATTGGGAAATAGTGTATGGAAGTTGGAAATAGAAATTGGAGATTAGGGAATGGAGCGCGAAAAATTTTGTTTTATGGTGTCCTTCCAGGAGTCATGATAGTCAGTCTGACTGTCAGCATTGGCGCTACATACGCCCAAAGTTACAATAATAAAATTTTTCCAGGAGTCTCAATCGGCCCGATCGACGTTGGCGGATTAACCCATGAAAAAGCGGCGGCCAAACTCGCCACCGCCACCAACGCGGCGATCAAAGACGGACTGACAGTAACAATCGATGGTCTGACTCAAACCATTCCTCTCTTGAACGAAGGAGTCAGCGATCCTGACACTTCGGTTGAACTGGTCAACTGGAAAATAGACGCGGCGGTCGAAACCGCCTTGGCTGTTGGCCGACAAAATTCTTTGGCGAGCATTGTCGTCCCCCTAGTCGTCCGCGTCAATCATCGAACAGTGGGCCTGGCCCCGAACATTGACCAAGACCGTTTGCTGTCCGAGCTGGCGCAAGCGTTTCCCCAAGCCCATCAGCCGGCAGTTGAACCAGCGTTTCTGATTAAAAAAATCAACGGGGCGTGGCAAGCGCTGGTGAGCGTCGGCTCGTCTGGCACGATCGTCGATCATGAGGAACTTCTGGCCAAAATGGAACAAAGCCTGCGGACTGAATTATTTCTTCCGGTTCTCTCCGCCAAAACAAACGAGCAACAACCGCGCGTCAGTCAAGAGGCGGCTGAAGGTTTGGTCGACGAAGTCGTCACCATCATGCAAGCCGCGCCGTACACCCTGACCTACGCCGACGAATATGGCGAGTATGAGTGGTCGCTGGACGAAGAGATGCTGGCCTCGGCCTTGGCTCCGATCCTAGAAAATAACGCGGCCGTGGTTGGTTTCGTCAGCACATTTTCCGATACCATGCGCACCTTGACCTCGGACGTGCTGACTCCGGCGCAAGACGCCAAACTTGTCATCGAAAACGGCAAGGTCAAAGAATTTCAAACCAGCAAAGCCGGCGCCGAATTGAACATGGATGAAACACTGGCGGCCATCACCGCGGTTTGGGGACAAGCTGATCAAACCATCGAGCTGGCGGTAACCACCACCGCGCCGAGCGTCGACGTTGGCGATGTCAACGATCTGGGGATCAACGAAATCCTCGGGGTAGGTACTTCAAACTTCTCCGGTTCGCCAACCAACCGCATTAAGAATATTAAAAACGGCGCGCGTTTATTAAACGGCACCTTGATCAAACCCGGCGAAACCTTTTCCTTGCTCAATACCCTGAAACCATTCACCACTGACAACGGCTACCTGCCCGAACTGGTAATTAAGGGTGATAAAATCCAACCAGAACTTGGCGGAGGACTGTGTCAAATTGGCACAACTATCTTTCGAGCGGCGATGAACTCCGGGATGCCTATCGTGGAACGTCGCAGCCATTCGCTGGCGGTGAGTTACTACTTTGATCCTGAAAACGGCAACCCGGGAACCGACGCCACCATTTATGAACCCTCGCCTGACTTTAAATTTCTGAACGACACCGGGTATTACATTTTGATCGCCACTGACGTCAACACTATCAATGGTCAATTAACATTTACGCTCTGGGGGACGTCTGACGGCCGCCAAGGTTCGTACAGCGCGCCCGTAGTCAGCTCGTGGATCAGCCCTGGGGAAACACGTAATATTGAAACGCTAGACTTAGAACCTGGCAAAATTCAGTGTCAGCACGCCTACCCTGGCGCCAACGCTTCTTTCACCTACACCATCAAACGCTCTGAAGATGAGATCGAGGAGCAAATCTTCACTTCCAGCTATCGGGCTCTGCCGGAAATCTGTTTAGTCGGCGTGGCCGAGCTAACGCCGACTGAGCCGACTGTAGAGGATCCGTCGTCGTCAGAAACGACTAACGACCCGCCGCTAATGGAATAAAAAAGTCACCCGGAAAAGCCTGCAGGCAAGAATTTTCAAGGGTGGAATGGTCGAGCCGGAGCCTGAACATACCGCCTTTTGAAAACCCATGCTTGTCGTGCCTGCAGACTGCTCAAGGCGACGTTAACTAACAGGCTAGAGTATCAAGAGCCCAAGGTTCTGTCAAGGGGACAAACTGC
>JBBTSK010000132.1:0-5338 GCA_038078795.1 Patescibacteria group bacterium | reverse complement strand
TCAAACATCCATTGATTTCCAAAACACCGTTAACTGTCAATTACGCTGGTTGGCGGATTCATCCCACCGATCCTGTCGAACTCGACACTTACCCCACCGGCGACAAAGTAACTCTGCCTGACGGTCTGCTGGTTAAAGCCGCCGATGCTCCAGCGGTCTACGTCATTTCCGACGGTAATCGTCTGTCCATCACTTCTGGCGAAGTTTTTGAATCAATGGGTTTCAAGTGGGAAAGTATCGTCAGCGTCGATGAAGCGACCTTACTATTACATCCATTAGGCGACGTGATTGAAGCCCCAGCGATCGACGCCATTTCTGAAGCCAGTCTATGATCGTCTTTTCGGCTTTCACTCCGCACAGCCCTTTGCTTTTGCCGTCAGTTAACAAAACCAAGTTGGCCAAGGTAGAGAAAACGCGTCAGGCAATGCAACTTTTGGCTGATGAGCTTTATGCCGCCAGGCCGGAGGTGGTGGTTGTTATTTCCTCGCACGGCGCCATGTTCGATGACGCCTATTCCATCAACCTGCACGATAAATATCGCCTTGACTTCAAAGAGTTCGGTGACTTGACCGCGCACCGCGCGTTCACGCCTCACCTCAAGTTGATCGACAACCTTCAGCGCTCTCTACGTCGTCAGCAAATACCGATGACACTTTCCTCGGACGAAATCCTTGACTACGGCGCCGCCGTGCCACTACTGCTTCTTTCCGAGCATCTTCCAGACATCAGGATCGTACCAGTAACATTTTCCGCTCTTAGCGCTAAAGAACATTTTCAGTTTGGCGAGGCCCTCAAAGAAGTTTTGTCGAGTTGCAGCGAGCGCGTAGCGGTCATCGCTAGTGGCGATTTATCGCACGCTCTGACGACCACCTCGCCGGCGGGATTTGACAAGCACGGTCCGTTGTTCGACAAAACCGTTCAGGAGTGCGTGGTCAACCATAACGTCGGCGGATTGCTCAAGTGGGCGCCGGCTGATTTAGCCAAGGCTAAGGAGTGCGCTTATCGCCCGCTGTTAGTTCTTTTGGGTTTGATGGAGCGGGTTCATTATGATCCGATTGTTCATTCCTATGAAGCGCCGTTTGGAGTTGGGTTTTTGGTGGTACACTTTGCTTTAGCATGATTGCCCACATTGCTTTATTGCGCCGTTTGCCGAGAAAAATTGACTACCTTGATTACTTAATCCCAGAGGGGATGTTGGTAAAGCGAGGAGATTTGGTTGTGATTCCTTTTCGCACCGCCTCTGTTCGAGGCGTTGTTTTGTTCGTTAGTGAGGGCGGGGAAACCACGCCCCTACGACCAATCACCTCCATCGAATCCTCCCACTGGATCTCCGACGTACAACTCTCCTGCCTTGAACAAACCGCGACGGACTTGGTGCAATCCGTCTCGACGATGTTGCATGCCTTGGACGTACGGGCGGCCCTGCGTGGCCGCCTTGAGACGGCCATCTTTCGCCCTCACACCATCCGTCGCTCTGAAGTTACTTACATACAATCCGCTGTTGATTTTATTCGCCAACACGACCGCTGTTTCATCGAATGCCTCGACTTCGTCCAAGCCGCGGCCATTGTCGAAGCAATCAAGAAAAATATTCCTGGACCGCATCGTGTTTTCGTGCCAACGCATCACGACGCACAATTCATCGACGGTTCAATGACCAGGGTCGGCATTTTGAAACTCGGGGGCGGGCACCAGACCGATATCGTCGTTCGCTCCGGCGCGGCCGAGCACGCTTCGTACGATCGCAATCCGCGATATGACGTGCGAAAAATGTTGAAGCAAAAAATTGTCTTTATTGATCTCTGTCCACGAGTTGCTGATCTAGTTCAGTTTCCCTCCGTCCTGACGATCTCATCCGACCTCCGTGCGCGACCATTCATCATCAACATGGCCGACCAAAAAAAAGCCGGCTTTTCATCGCTACTGACCAACCCTTTGCTCGAAGCCATTTCTGAGGCTTTACAAAGCCAAAAATCAGTGCTAATTTACTACAACCGTAAAGGCGTTGGCACTGGCGTGATTTGCCGCGCTTGCGCTTACCAGCCGCGTTGTCAGAGCTGCGGAAGCGTGCCGACAGTCTACGACGAGCAGTTAGTTTGTCATCACTGCGGGACTTCGTCGGCTATGTTGACGCACTGCCCCAAGTGTCTCAGCAACAAGTTGACTTCGCGCGGCGTTGGCAATCAACAGGTAGAAAAGAAGTTGCGCCAGTTGTTTCCTGGAGTTGATGTGGCGCGAGTTGAAAAAGGATCAAAATTTGTCATTGCGAACGAAGCGAAGCAATCTCTAGGACAAAAGCCGACGATCATCCTCGCCACTCGCTACTACCTCGACGCAATCTTCGATCCGTTTGATCCGCCCACGTTCGGCCTGGTGGCTGATCTCTGCGGCGACCTTGGTTTGTCTGAACCAACCTACACCGCCACGGAACAAACACTGATTCGGCTGATGGAACTGCGCGGGGTGGCTAGCCGCGCCAAGTGTCAGTTCATCGTGCAAACTTGGGATGCGCCGATGATGTCAAAGATGCTGAACGACCACGTCGGCTTTCTAGAAGAGGAAAAAAAGACGCGCCAAGTGGCAAGTCTTCCTCCATTTGGCACGATCTACCGTTTGTCCACGCGTGGCAAAACAACGATCAGTGACGTCAAAAAACAACTTTCCGCCCAACTCGTCGGACTAAGAATGCGCGAACACAGCGAAAGGAACAAACCGATTCTCGAACTCTACGTCCAACCAGGAATGATCGGCAACCTCCGCTCGGCCTTGAAGCAGTTAAAGGATGACGTTATCATCGAGGTGTTATGATTTTGGACTTACTCCCAACTGAAGATCCTCGTCTGCGGCAACCATCACTTGATGTGACGGCCGAGGATTTGGCGTCCAAGGAAACGCAGAAGTTTCTTGATGACATGATCGCTACCATGAAGGCGCAAAAAAGTTTGCGCTCCTCCCCCGTTGGCTTGGCCGCGCCGCAAGTTGGCGTCAACAAACGGATTATAATCGTTGATCCTTACGGCGACGGGCTAAAAGTTTTCATCAATGCCCGCATCACCAGTCTTTCGCCAGGCATGACTGACAGTCCGGAAGGATGTTACTCCGTGCCTGGCGTTTGGGGAGTGGTCAGGCGTCACAAAAAAGCGCACCTCAAGGCGCTGGATCGTCAAGGTAAAAAAGTGGCGATGAAAGTTTCTGGATTTGAAGCCATCGTTTTTCAACACGAAATCGACCACACCGACGGCATTTTATTTATTGATCGTGATCCCGTAATCACCAAAGACGGTGCCGAATCCTTATGATCCGCGTTGTTTTCTTTGGGACTCCTGATTTTGCTCTGCCTGTTTTTGAGGCTTTGTTGAAGGCGGATGATATCGACGTAGGCGGCGTGGTGACGCAGCCAGACAAACCGTCTGGACGTGGCCATGAGATGACTCCCTCGCCGGTTAAGGTCGTAGGGGCACGGCATGCCGTGCGCGTACTGCAATTTCCTTCGTTAAAAAAACCCGAGGTCGTCGAGGCGCTTAAAAAACTTGAGGCCGACGCATTCGTCGTTTTCTCGTACGGTAAAATGATTCCGGCAAGCGTGCTGTCGATCCCACGGCTTGGATGTCTTAACGTCCATCCGTCTCTCCTGCCGCTGTACCGCGGACCGACTCCTGTGCCGGCGGCGATTTTGCGCGGCGACACAAAAACAGGCGTGTCGATCATGCTTCTCGATGAAGGGATGGATACAGGGCCGATCTTGGCGCAAGCAGTCGTCGATATTTTACCGAATGACACGACGCCAATCTTAATGCACCGACTGATTGCCGAGGTTGGTTCGCCGCTGTTAGTGGAAACGCTTCGTCGGTTTGCCAGCGGACAAATCAAACCCCAACCGCAAGATAACGCCAGAGCGACGATCTGTGGCCTGCATGACCGCGAAGATGGGTTTATCAAAGGCAACGAGTCGTCAGACGAAATCGATCGAAAAATTCGCGCCTATTTTCCCTGGCCCGGTTGCTACACCATTGTTAAACACAACGGAAAAGATTTGCGCGTTAAACTTCTGCCCAGGGGACAGGTTCAGCCTGACGGGAAGAAACCGATGGCGCTTTCGGAATTTGAGCGGGGGTATGGACGATTGTTTTCTCGATAACCTCGCGGATTGCCACCATCGCGCCCTCGTGCGCTTTTTGTTTTTTAGCGACGAGAAATGGGGTCAGAAAAATGATGTAGCCAAGACCAATCGGATGATTGAGATACGGCGAAAAAGTGTGGATGGCATAGAGAGCTACAAGGCCGGCAAAGAGGCCAATGTTCAACCAACCGTGTTCATCTCGAAAGCCTCGAACAAGACCAAAACCGACCGAAAGGCCCAGCCAAATCATGGCTATTGGCCCGAGAAGACCCATCTTGATCCACAAGTCGAGCCAGCCCCACTCAAAAGCATACGTCCGCCATTTGCCATCGGGGTAGATTTCCCGCACTCGGGGATCGTCAGATTCAAAAGCGATGATTTTGCCAAAACCTGAACCGATAATTGGTGATTCCGCGATAGTCTTTTGCATCTCTGGCAGTAAATTCCACCGTGAGGAAATAGCCGCGTCGCCTCCGTCGAGGGTGCGGTCAGAAAGCAGGTCACTAAAGCCGCTGACATTGGCAGGGCGCGGGAGAGGAAAGGCTAGCACCACCCAGAGCAAAGCCACGGAAGTGATGAGCATCAAAAGTCCGGCGGCTTTTTTGACGAGGATTTCCTTGATTGATGGTCGTCGGATCGAGATCGCGCTGACAGCCAAGGTCAAACCACCGACGATCAGCCCAATCCAAAAACTGCGTGATAAAGAGATGATCAAAGCGGACATAGTCAAAATGAACCACAAGGCGAGGATAGTTTGATCGCGCCGCTGTCGCCAAAACCAGAACATGGCGGCGGCGATGACCAAAAGTAGAACGACGCTGAAGAATTGGGCTTGCAGGAAGATGCGGAAAATGTCGCCGGTTACTTTGGTTAACTCGGCAATTCGCGCGTCACGAAAAAAGGCGTAGAGCGCTCGCTGAACCGGCTCGGTTGTGTGGGTGAAAAGGTAAAGGATCAACAAAGTCAAAACGGAAATGAATGTCGCCGCGCCGGCAAAGACTTGCAGGAGAACGCGCCGTTTGATCGAGTCCCAGTTAACGGTCAGCATGGGGAAAATGTAGAGGACATAGAAATAACCGTTGCCGTCGTTGATGACGTTCTTGATCACGTCGGTGTCAGCGCCGCGCAGGCCAACGACAAATCCGATAATGATGGAAATGAGCAAGAGAATGTATGGGCGGTCCCATGGGTTCGCCCCAATAGCAACCCTTCGCCCCC
>JBBTSK010000131.1:0-1073 GCA_038078795.1 Patescibacteria group bacterium | reverse complement strand
AGTTTTTCAATCAACAAAAACAAAATCCGTCCACCATCCAAAGCCGGGAACGGCAAGATGTTGATCACCGCCAAATTGATCGACAAAATGGCGGCGAATTGAATCAAGTAGGCAATGCCCATGCGCGCCACTTCGCCAGTCATCACCGCGATCCCGATTGGACCGGATAATTCAACCGACACATTCTGATGGACAATCAAATTTTTGATTAGATCGTAAAAAGCGACGACAATTTCTTTGGTCAAATAAACCGTAGTCTGAACCCCTTGCACCGGTGCCAAGTACCACGGATAGGAAACGATGCCCGTTTCTACCAGCCCAATCCCCAAAACTTTTTTACCATCAGCCTCAGCCAGTTCGGCCGGCTGGGCCAAATAAGTGTAATAATCTGCGCCACGCTTGACCACGACTGTCAGCGAAACATCCGCGTGACTCCCAATGTACGACCGCGCCGCTTCCGCGTTCTCAAACGTCAACGCGTCGATAGAGGTGATTTGATCTCCGATCTCGATGCCGACAAGGTCTGCCGCACTGCCTTCAGCCACTTGCGTGACGCTGATGGATTGCTCGCGCACCACAGCTGACGGCGGAACAGCGCCATCAATCACTTGCGGCATACCAACAAGCGCGCCAACAGAAAATAACACTGCCGCAAGAACCAAGTTCATGGTCACACCCGCGGCAAGGACAATCAACCGCTTCCACGCCGGCTTGCCGGCAAACGAATCCGGATCTTGCCGATCGCCGCCCGACTCCCCTTTGATTTTAACGAACCCGCCGAGCGGAATCCAATTAATAGAGTAGCGAATTCCTTTTCTAATCGTTGACCACGCCCGTGGCGGAAAACCCACGCCAAATTCCTCTACTTTGGCCCCCAGCTTGAGAGCGGTAAAAAAATGCCCGGCCTCGTGGGCCAAAACCAACACCGACAAAACGACCAAAAACAAAATGATTGTACCAATCATAATGACACTATCGTACGCTGTTTTTTAATCGCTGGCAATCGTCAGTTCCTCGATCTGCACTTGCGACTGGCCATCAACGTTTTTACTCCAAGCCACAAAGACGTGCCC
>JBBTSK010000130.1:0-1016 GCA_038078795.1 Patescibacteria group bacterium | reverse complement strand
ATTGGATTCTTTGAGCGTCAACTCTACCACGGCGTCGATGGTGATTTGCGGGATGGTCGAGGCGACCAACTGCTCAATCGCCAAGGCGGGAAAACCAAGCGAGTAAGCATTGACGATCAACTGCGCTCCTGGCGCCATAACCTTCTGACACATCTCGAGCAACATTGGCAGATGATCTTCAAACTTCCACAACTCCCCTTCAGGCCCGCGACCAAACGCCGGCGGGTCCATGATGATCATGTCATAGCGATGCTCGCGTTTGATTTCGCGCGACACGAATTTCATCACGTCATCTTCGATCCAGCGAACTTTTTTGTCTGCCAGTCCCGAGAGCGTCGCATTTTCTTTAGCCCAAGTGATGACCGGCTTACTCGCGTCAACGTGCACAACGTCAGCGCCGACGGATAATGCGGCAAGCGTCGCGCCGCCGGTGTAGCCAAATAAATTCAAGACTTGCGCTCCAGGTTTTATCGTTGATCGAATATATCGCCAGTTGCCTGCTTGCTCCGGAAAAATTCCGGTGTGCTTAAAAGAAGTCGGACGAATTTGAAAGGTCAAATCTTCCCATCGAATCGTCCATGACCTCGGCAAATCTTTTTTAAAATCCCACTCGCCATCTTGCCTGACGCGCGAATAAACGGCGTCAGCCAAAACCCATCGTTGATCGTCAAATTTTTTCCAAATCGCCTGAGGCTCGGGGCGCACAAAAACAACCTCGCCAAAGCGTTCGAGCTTTTCAAACTCGCCAGAGTCCAACAATTGATAGTCTTTCCAGCCAGGCGCCACCTCGCGGATCAAGTCCATAGTGGGTGGATTATACCACGCCCTCTAAAGGCTCAAATCCTCCACAATCTTATAATTCGGAAATAAACTTTCTGGAACGTCGTAGACTTTAGTATTCCAGTCGTTGCCGAAAAGGGTCTGGGCTGTGGTCTCGTCCGTCACCCAACGCAACTCCTGGTCGTCCGTCACCACGTACACTTTAGGAATGGACGGAATTTTGACTAAGGTTCCGG
>JBBTSK010000129.1:0-4411 GCA_038078795.1 Patescibacteria group bacterium | reverse complement strand
ACGAGCCTTCACTTCGCCGTTGCAGTCCACAAAATCTTTCCAGTTGATGACCTCGGCGCAGATAAAAGCTTTTTCAAAATCGGTGTGAATGACCCCGGCCGCTTGGGGGGCTTTGGTTCCTTTAGTGATTGTCCAAGCCCGCGATTCTTTTTCGCCAGAGGTGAAATAGGTGATGAGGTTCAACAGCTCGTAGCCTTTTTTGATCACCCGATCAAGGCCGGATTCTTTGATTCCCAGCTCGGCCATGAAACTGGCGGCTTCTTCTTTTGTTAAATCGACGAGTTCGGACTCGATTTTGACGGACAAGGGAATAGCCAAGCGATCTTTGCCTAGCGGTGAAACCCAGTTGAGATCAGCGGCCGAGGCTTCATCGACGTTGACGATGTATAGAATGGGTTTGGCGGTGAGAAGGGCCAAACTTTTGATCATCTTTTTTTCTTCCCCGTCCATTTCCATCGAGCTGACCATTTTTCCTCCCGCAAGGATAGGCCGGATGCGTTCAAGCAGGGCCAGCTCTTTTTCCAACTCTTTTGTCTTACCCGCTTTCATTTTGGATTGCACGGTGTTTGTGTATTTTTCAAGCGTGGCGAGATCGGCGGTGGCGAGCTCAATCTCGATGACCTCCACGTCACGCAGTGGATCAACAGAGCCTTCGACGTGAGTCACGTTGGGGTCGACAAAAGCTCGGACCACATGGACGATGGCGTCGACTTCGCGAATGTGCGACAGAAATTTGTTGCCGAGCCCCTCTCCTTTGCTCGCCCCGCGAACGATGCCGGCGATGTCCACGAACTCGATGGCGGTGGCAATGGTTTTTTGTGATTGGGATTTGGCCGTCAGTTTCCCCAAGCGCTCATCCGGTACTTCAACAATGCCGACGTTCGGTTCGATGGTGCAAAACGGGAAGTTCTCGCAAGGCACTTGTTTTTTGGTCAGCGTTTTGAACAGCGTGGATTTTCCCACGTTAGGCAAGCCAACAATTCCGACTTGAAGCATAAAAAGATGATGAGCGGAGCAAAGCCCCGCTCATCAATGTCATATCTTTCTTATCGTGTCAATGAGATCGACGTTTCAACCTCGGGATCACAGGCTCCGGCGGTGATCGTTCCTTCGGCCGTGCGGATTAGGTAATAATCCGTTTCTGCCGCTGTTCCACTGCTGGCATCCATTGGCACGCTACCGAGGTAGCCATCTGTCACCAGGCTTGTTAGGTCCACACAGGCCGCTTCGGTTGAAACAGCCGTACAACCATCGTTACATCCGACTCCGGCAGTACCGATTTGATATTCCGTACCGGCCGTGAGGGCGGTAATCGCCGCCGAGTAGGCGCCGTCGTTATCGACCTGGTCGACTTTGATGGCCGAAAGGATGTTATTTAAGTCGCTCCAGCGCTGGGAGTCGCGCGCTTCTTGGAAACGAGTTAGAGGGTCAAGGGCAACGAACACGGCCGCGGCTAAGATGGCGATGATGGCGATCACGATTAGAAGTTCAATGAGCGTAAAACCACGCTTGGCTGATGCCTCCTGGCGCATAATTAAAAAATAAATGATTAAGAGATGCCAATAGTATAGCAGATTGCCACGATGGTTGGTATACTGATCCTGTGCATATGCCCAAATTACAGCCAACAGTCACCGCTGTTCCTAAAGTAGCCCTGACCCACAAAGCGATTGAGGAGCTGGTGGCCAAAGCTACGGCCGGCAAGATCGAGGACGCCGCCGTGACCCTTTTTGACGCCATCATGCAATTCGCTCACGGTGGCGGGGCTTCCGACGTTCACCTGGAGCCGTGGGAGGAAGGGGGCAAAGTGCGCGTTCGGGTAGACGGCATTCTTCACGACGAGTTTTCTTTAGGGGCCGAGGTGCATACTCAACTTATAGCCCGCTTGAAAATTTTGACTCGAATGCGCATTGACGAGCACAAAGCTCCGCAGGACGGACGTTTTGAGTTTTCCTCTCTGCAAGGAAGCGTCGATGTGCGCGTCTCGGTGATCCCAACCACCTTCGGAGAAAAAGCGGTGCTCCGTTTGCTTTCCAGTCAATCCCACAAGCTCTCGCTCGAGCAGTTGGGTTTTTCCGAGGAGGATCTTAAAAAAGTTCACCGAGCTATTCAAAAGCCTTGGGGGATGATTCTGGCCACCGGCCCGACCGGTTCCGGCAAGACCACCACTATTTACGCCATTTTGGAAATTTTAAATTCCCGCGAAGTTAACATTGCCACCATTGAAGACCCGGTGGAGTTTGTCATTGACGGAGTCAACCAAAGCCAGGTCGATCAGGTGGCCAAACTGACTTTTGCCAACGGCCTGCGTTCGCTTCTGCGTCAGGATCCGGACATCATTATGGTCGGAGAAATCCGTGATCAGGAAACCGCCAAGATCGCGGTCAACGCGGCCATGACCGGACACAAACTTCTTTCCACTTTGCACACCAATAACGCGGCGACCACTTTGCCGCGGCTCATTGACATGGGTGCCGAGCCTTTTTTGATCTCTTCGACGCTGTTGGTCGCCATTGCTCAACGTTTGGTGCGACGGGTTTGCCCTGACTGCACCGCCACGGTTGCCTTGACCAAGAAGGAAGCGGCCGATCTTCTGACTAAGGAAACCCTGGCCGAGCTTTTTAAAGAAAATGACCAGGTCACGGTGGCCAAACCTCAAGGGTGCGAAAAGTGTCTCAACACCGGTTATCGCGGCCGCGTTGGCATTTATGAAGTTTTGGAAAATTCGGACGGCATTCGCGAACTCATTACGTCACGCTCGGCCAGCGCCAAGATTGAGGAGCAGTCGATTAAAGAAGGCATGACCACTATGGTTCAAGACGGAGTGCGAAAAATTCTTAGTCTGCAGACCACGGTGGAAGAGTTCATCCGTGTGATGCAGGAATAACATAATTATGGCCTGGGGGAAAAAAACAAACAACGACAAAAACGGTGCACTGCCTAAGCACGGGATGTTGGAGAAGTTTACCGTGCGTCTTTCTCACAGCGACAAACTTTTGTTTGCCAAGTATTTGGCAGTACTTTTGCGCGCCGGTTTAGCCATCGACGACGCTTTGGATATTTTGATTCAGCAATCGAAGGGACCCCTCAAGACGATCCTGACCAATTTGAAAACCCACATCCGCAATGGCGACGCTTTGGCCGACGGGTTCGCTGATTATCCTCACGTCTTTACTCCGGTGTTTATTAATCTTATTCGAGCCGGCGAGCGGTCAGGTACTTTGCAGGACAACCTGGAACACTTGGTTTTGCAAATGGAGAAAGACCGGAATTTGCAACAAAAAATTCGCGGCGCCTTAGCCTATCCGATTATCGTCCTGGTTGGCGCCTTGATGCTCAGCGTTGGGATTGTGGTTTTTATTTTGCCTAATATTTTGAACGTCTTTACTACCCTTAAAGTTGATTTGCCGTTGACCACCAAGATGCTGATTTGGCTAGCCGATCTTTTGGTTAATCACGGCGGTTTGGTGGCTCTGGCTATTTTTGGTCTTCTCACTTTGTGGCTTGTGGCCCGACGCCTGCCAGTGTTCCAACCGTTTTTGCACGGCTTCTTGATGCACTTTCCTGTTATTGGCAGTGTGGTGCGTCACACCAATCTGGCCCGCATTTGTCGCTTGATGGGAACCATGCTTAAAAGCGGGATGCCGATCAATGAATGCATTCCAGTAACGGTTTCGGTTTTGAAAAACGTGCACTACAGATGGCTGTTCAATTCTATCCTCGCTGAAGTTTCCCGCGGCCGTACGATCTCTTCCGTCCTTGAGGTCTACCCTAAGCGTTTTCCGCCCATGGCTCTCCGGATGATTCGGGTGGGTGAGGAGACAGGCACCTTGCCGGATATGCTCATCTATTTAGCTGTTTTCTATGAGCAAGAAGTTGACGACGCCACGCGTAATTTGTCCACCATGCTGGAGCCGGTTCTACTTATTGTCATTGGCCTGATGGTCGGAGTGCTCGCTCTCTCTATTGTGACGCCGATTTACCAGATTTTAGGAACGGTATGATCCGTCGTGGTTTTACCACTATCGAATTGTTAGTCACCATTGCCATCACGGTCATTGTTTTTTCTTTGGGGTCCGGCGTCTTTTCTTTGGTGCAAAAAACCGCCGCGGCAGCTTCGGGCTCTGTGGCCTTGGAACAGATTTTGGGAGGCGCCGCTCGGCGGGCTCGTAGCGGCGAGGCTGGCACAAATTGGGGTGTTTATCTTCCCTACGACGAGACCACCAGGCGAGCCAACGCGGTCACGGTGTTTTCCGGAGCCAGTTACGCCACTCGCGATGCCACTCGCGACGTTCCTTACCGTTTTAATCAAGGGGTTTTATTCACCGCGGTAGACTTTAGCGGGGCCGGGAGTTCGCTTGGTAATGACCACGAGATTGTCTTCGCGGCTCTTTCCTGGGAGACGGCTGAT
>JBBTSK010000128.1:0-1192 GCA_038078795.1 Patescibacteria group bacterium | reverse complement strand
GATCACCTGCGACCAGCCGCCGAGCTTCGTGTCCGACTCGACCGACTGCGACGACGCCGATGCCGGCATCAACCCCGGCGCGAGCGAAGTCTGCGACGGCGTCACGGACGAGAACTGCAACGGCAACGTCGACGAAGCGGTGACCACCACGTTCTACGCGGACGCGGACAGCGACGGGCAGGGGAGCGCGAGCGCCCCGACCGAAGCCTGTTCCGTGCCCGCCGGCTACGTGGACAACACCGACGACTGCGACGACGCCAACGCGGCGGTCTACCTCGGCGCCAGCGAGACCTGCAACGGCCTCGACGACGACTGCGATACGACCATCGACGAGCCCGACGCCGTGGACGCCCGCACCTGGTACGCGGACAGCGACGCCGACACCTTCGGTGACGCCTCCGTGGGCCAGATCACCTGCGACCAGCCGCCGAGCTTCGTGTCCGACTCGACCGACTGCGACGACACCAACGCCGGCATCAACCCCGGCGCGAGTGAAGTCTGCGACGGCCTGACCGACGAGAACTGCGATGGCACCGTGGATGAGTCCACCGCCATCGACGCCTCGACCTGGTACGCGGACAGCGACGCCGACAGCTACGGTGACGTCACCATCTCGATCGTCGACTGCGCGGCCCCTGCGGGCTACGTGGCTGACGCGACGGACTGTGACGACGGGAACGGGAGTGTCAGCCCGGCCGCCACCGAGACCTGCAACGGCCTCGATGACGACTGCGACGGCGCCACCGATCCCTCGACCTCGGTCGACGCCAGCACCTGGTACGCCGACAGCGACGGCGACGGCTACGGAGATCCGGCCACCAGCCAGAACGCCTGCGAACAGCCGGCCGACTACCTGGCGGACGCCTCCGACTGCAACGCCTACGACCCGGATGTCTACCCCGGCGCCACCGAGTACTGCAACGGCGTCGACGACAACTGCGACGGCGTGACCGACGAGGACACCGCCGCCGACGCTTCCACGTTCTACGCGGATGCGGACGGCGACAGCTACGGCGATCCGACCAACTCGACCGTGTCCTGCTCCGTGCCCTCGGGCTACGTGGCGGACGCGACCGACTGCGACGACGCCACGGCGGGCGACATGCTCGACGACGACCTCGACGACTACACCGAATGCGAGTCCGACTGCTCCGACGTCAACGACGGCGTCTACCCTGGCGCCACCGAGTAC
>JBBTSK010000127.1:1754-2482 GCA_038078795.1 Patescibacteria group bacterium | reverse complement strand
CATCACTGCCTTGGCCGTGGCATCAACTTTGACCGCTGATCGCGTCAGTTCTTCGTGCTTGGAAATAGCGATACTGGCCCGAGCGACCGTTGGCGCGGCAACCGCTTCCCCCACCTTGCCAGTCAGTACCGCGTAGCGTTTCGCCAAGTCTTGCGTATCTCGTTCCGTCAACTTTGCCTTGTCCACCGCTTGCGCTTGGCGTTGTTCCTCCATGTGTTGTTTGAAAGATGGAGATGCGAGATCGGACACGGATGGAACGTACGGGCGGCCCGATGTGGCCGCCTGTGCAATAACATCAACCACCGCCGTCCTCTCCGGCGAGGCGTCAAAAACCATCTCCCCTTTTTTCGCATCAATCACATCCAACAATTTCCCAGCGCGCGTTTCATCAATCTCCAATCCACCAACTTTGAGCGACCGTCCCATGGTGGCAATAATTTGCGGTCGTGTTCTCACTCCGCGCAAATAGGAATTCAACAAAAACTCCAGTCGATTTTGCAACTCGGCGCTAGAGAGCGTCAAATTCGCCTCGGTAAGAACTTGGCGCAAAAATTCTTCAATGGTGACTTTTGGTTTTTTGATGGCCCCAATCGGATACTGCGCCGGATCAATCCCCAGCCGTTTAATCTCCTCCCCGAGCTCTGGCAAAAATTCCGCCAAAGGTAGGAGCCGCCAACCAATCAAATCTTTAACGATCGCTAAAGCCGTGGCTGGTTCGACTTTGCCGA
>JBBTSK010000127.1:0-1744 GCA_038078795.1 Patescibacteria group bacterium | reverse complement strand
TGCCGAGCTCAATGATCTTTTTTTGCAAGTCAGCAATCAGCATCAACTTCAAGACCACGTCGTCGGCCAACAGCAAAATATCCAAGACAACTTCTTTGTCCAATTTGTGTTTGGCAAGCGCCACCGCCGCTTCCGTTTCCTTGGCATTGTCGAACAAATATTCGCGGACAACGACGGGAAGCTTTTGATACAGTTCAATCCGATCCATAATTTTTCCTCCTTCCGACCACTACTTGCGACCTGTCTTTCTCTGGAAACTAGAAATGGCGGCCAACCGACCAACCGCGTCCGTTACGCTGGTGCTGTTGGCGGCTATCGCTTCTTTAATAGTTCGAAGCGAATCAATAACGCGTGTTTGATCTTGACCAGAGGCGCTCATCGCTTTATCAATCAACGACTTAATATTACCAACATCCATCGCCTCGGCAATCGACCTGCCGACTGCCTTGCCCATGTCGTCAGCTTTCAAGCTCATGTTGGCGACCACGGTAGGATTGTTGATGACCATCTCTTTAAAAGCCTGTTCATGCATGCCACTGCTAAATGTGCCACGGTCCTCATCATAACCAACCGGCGGCTGACCGGCTCGCACCGAGGCTTTAGTGTAGCGCACTAAATCTGGATCAACTGTTGGCGCTGGTCGAGCGGCACGCAAGGCGTTAATTTCTTGATTATATTGCGCATCAATGGCAGCCAATTCGCGACGCTTGGCGGCATCGCCTTTTTCTTGATCGAACGGATCGACAACTCTGTCAATAACTACTTGCGCGGCCGCGGCCCGACGCGCTTCAATCGGCGCTTCTTCGGCTTCTGCGGCAGCAACGGCTTGATTAGCCGCCACTGACTTAGGATTTTTCTCTTTCTGCTCGTTAAACGCGGCCATCAAGGCTGGGTTTTCCTTGAGCGCCGACATGGCTTGATCGTTCGCGCCATCGGCAAAGTTATCGAAGAATTGTGGATTGGCCATCATCGCCGGTGTGACCACGCCGCCCTTAATATCTTCCGCCGAGAGCTTGCTAATTTCTTGACTCAGTTCGCTAATGGCGTCTTTCAACAACTCAGTAGCAACGTTGCCCGAACCGGAAGTAGCGGTCCCAGCAGCCTCCCTTTGTGCCGTGCCAACTTCTCCCATCCGCGCGGTGAGGGCGCTTCCTCGTTCCGTGCGTTCGCCAACCATTTCTTTTTCAAGAGCTTCGCGTAAGGAAGTACTACCTAACTGCCCAGACGAAATCAAACTCGTCATGGATTCATTACCAATCATACGATTACGCATGACGTTGCGAACCATTTTATTGCCAACACTATCAGATTTTAATTTAGAAACGTCACTGCGTTTGTTGTAATTAGCGGCCATGTATTTATCAACTTCTTTCTCTCGTGCAGCTTCCAACGCCGCGCCAGACAACTCCGGATTATCTTTAACCGCCTGACCGGAAGACAACTCGGGGCGCGATTGAAATACCTTATCTACCTTATCTATGGTGGCGTCATCAGCTTTGCCAGCAATTTCTTTGTACCAAATATCGGCCATGTCTTGCCGCCGCTCCGGTGTCAACTTAGCCATGGTGTCTTTGCTCAAAAGTGAGCTGGTAACAATGGCCTGACGCTTGACAACATCCTTATCACGCGTAGATCCTTTCAAAGAATCCAACATTGCCAAGCGCGAAGCAGTATCCATCCCCGAAACGCCCTTTTGCGCTTCAGCTAAATCTTTTTCTTCGGTTTGCCCAACACCCTGAACCAA
>JBBTSK010000126.1:0-5564 GCA_038078795.1 Patescibacteria group bacterium | reverse complement strand
AATACGACAGTTTGTTATTCAGGGCGAGAGTTCTAACCTCGCTCGCCAGCCCCTGGGACGTCAGTCGCGACCGACGTCCCCTGCCACGAAGCCGCCATACGATAAGCTCATGGCGGTTTTGTGATAGAATAATGAAGTTATGGAAATGACTCACGTCGCCTTGTTTAGAGGCAGGCAGATTCGCAAGAAGATACAGAATGGTGAGTGGTGGTTTTCGGTTGTCGATGTGATTGCCGTGCTGACTGACAGTTCGAATCCAAATGATTATTGGTACAGAATGAAGGTTCGGGTAAAAACAGAGGATGAGTTTGAGTTATCGACAATTTGTCGACAACTGAAGTTGATTTCTTCTGACGGAAAAAGCTATGAAACCGACTGTGCCAATACCGAAGGGATGTTCCGCATCGTCCAGTCCATCCCATCACCGAAGGCGGAGCCACTAAAACGCTGGCTGGCAAAGGTGGGTTATGAGCGTGTGCAGGAAATCGAGAATCCAGAGCTCGCGACAAAGCGAACTCGCACGTTGTACAAACTTAAGGGGTATAGCGAAGACTGGATCGAAAAGCGCATGCGCGGAATCGCGATTCGTGAGGAACTCACGGACGAGTGGAAAAATCGTGGAGCCGAAGCTAAGCGAGACTACGAAATTTTGACCGCCGAGATTTCCAAAGCAACATTTGGAGTCACGCCAAGCCAATACAAAAAACTCAAAGGACTGAAGCGTCAAAATCTACGTGATCACATGGACGACTTTGAGTTGATTTTTACCATGCTTGGTGAACGCTCCACAACAGAACTTCATACAACCAAAAACTCACGGGGCATACTAGCGCTCAAAGACGATGTAAAAACTGGCGGGCATGTCGCGGCCGTAGCAAGAAAGGAATTAGAAAAGCAACTTGGACGCACCGTTGTATCCAAAAAGAATTATCTAAAGAAATCTCAAAGCAAAAAGTTGTTGGGAATTTGAGGCTATGATTTATGAGCGGGTATTTTGCGTAATACTAAAATCGAAACCGCACCCCTCCAAGTGCGATTCCGTCTTGAATCGTTGGAGTGGGTGCGGAGATGGGGCTAGATGAAGAAGACATCATTCTTGAAAAGAAATACTACGACCTTTTTAGTAACCCGCAGCTTCTGAGTATTCTGCAGACAAAAGAGACTAAGACTGTCGTTGTAACCGGCCTGTACACCGAGGTTTGTGTATTCGGAACCGTTGAACGCGCTTTCACCGAGGGCTACCACGTCATCGTTCCCACAGACCTTGTTGGGAGCATTGATGAGCGCACGCATCTTCGGGAAGCAGCTCTAGAAATCATGTCTAACTACCTTGCAGATGTCGTAAATTCAGATCGACTGCTGGATTAGAGTTCGCACGTCGCTTACGAAGGCCTGCCACGTCGCTCGCGAGCGACGTGGCCTGCCACATTCAACAATGGTGTGGTCGGCTACGTCTCTATCGGACGAAGTTGCCCCAGCGACGTGGCCCGCCAAAGATCCTTCACGGTTTTCGTGGAGGATTTTTGTTTGGTACACCGGCAATAAGCTAACTTGACATCTTATTGACACTTGTCAAGTTAAGTGATATTATCGTGACATCTATGAATACCGTGAATTTAGGTAGATTTGTGAATCAGCCGACCGGCTACAAAGCTTTTGTTCCTGCGGTATTTCCGCCAAGGGATCCGATTTTGTTTAATTCGCTTACGGCCGAACTCGATGCGAAAGCAACTTTGGCTGTTGGGAAACTCGATGGAATTACTCAACTTCTGCCGGATTTGGACTTCTTCATTTTCATGTATGTCCGCAAAGAAGCGGCACTTTCGAGCGAGATTGAGGGAACCAAGGCGACAATGAGTGATTCAATCCGTGCGGAAATTGAAATGACCAAGGATATTCCGGAAGACGTTGATCGGATTTTGCATTACATCAAAGCAATGAATTACGGATTAAAACGACTACGAACACTCCCTCTTTCTTTGAGGTTGATTCGTGAGGTGCATAAAACTCTTTTGGAAGGAACTGGCGATGCGTTTGGTAAAACTCCTGGTGAGTTTCGTCGTTCGCAGAATTGGATCGGCGGAGCATCACTACAGACGGCCAAGTTTGTTCCTCCTCCCGTTTCCGAGATTAGCAGAACTCTAAACGATCTTGAAAAATTCATGCATGATAAAAGTGAATTTTCACCGCTAGTAAAGACGGCCTTGCTTCATGCACAGTTTGAGACGATCCACCCGTTTCTGGACGGTAATGGACGTGCTGGTCGTCTACTTGTGACGTTTTTTCTTTGCCAGCAAGGAATTCTGGAACGGCCCACCCTTTATCTTTCCGAGTTTTTTAAACGGAATCGAGAATTGTATTTCGATCTATTGGAAGGCTATCACAACCGTGGAGAAGTTGTTCCTTGGGTGAATTTTTTTCTTGAAGGTATTGCGGATGTCGCCGCAAAGGCTGTTGATACGTCAAAAAAGATTAACAATCTTCGAGAGAAGGATATGGTGAAAATTCATACACTTGGAGGTCGTCGGTCAAAGACAGGTATGGAAGTCCTACGAAATCTCTATAAACTTCCGATTGTTAATGTTGGGAAAGTCGGAGAGTGGACAGGACTCAGTCGCCAAGGAGCAAACACGCTCGTGGCCGAACTTGTAAAGATTGGCATTCTTGAGCAACGTAACCGTAAGACAACTTATGGTCGGGATTTTGAGTATAAGAATTATCTTCGTCTATTCACCAATGAGTAGTGATCCGCAAAGTTTTAAAGGGAGGTGGCAATTTGCCCCCTCCCTTTGCTGATTGATGAGCGGGTATTTTGCGTAATACAAGGCATAAACAAAAGCGAGGCGCATGGCCTCGTTTTTGTGTTAGTGTTGAGCTTCTTCAGCTTCGATTTCGGCAAGGGCTTGGGCGCGGATTTCTTCGTCGGTACGTGCTTCGCCTGGATTTCCTTTGATCCCCGTGACTTTTGCCTCGACTCTGGCCTCTTTCACTTTGATGGCATCCATTTCCGGATTAAAGCCTCCTGGTTTCATTTCCATAGTTGTGCGACGCATAAGAATTATTTTTCTTGTTCACTTTGGTGGCTGTGACTACCGCCTCTGGCGCGCTTAGTCAACAATTTTTGGTAGGTCGTTTCAGAAAGGGCAACGCCGCCGCTTTTCGGCAACCACCAATAATCCAGCACCTTTCCCGACTGCGCTTGAAAATAGCGATGGTCAATTCCTGGTGTTCCGCTAGCAAGCTGTCTGACTTCTCCATTAACACCGAACTGGTGGCTCATTGCTTTGGCAAGATAAGCAACATCAATGCAATTAGGTGCGGCGTCACGATCAAGCACGTCGGCGATTTTTGATCCTTCACCAGTAAGGATTTTCCAAGCCGTGCGGCGCAATGTTTCCTTTTTCCATTTGCCGCCTTGTTGGCGCTTGATCCATAAATCAATAGCCAAAAGTTGTTTTGCTTCGGCATCTAATTCAAGCCCCTCCTCTTTTGCTTGACGTTTTATGTCTTCAATAATGCCCCAAATATCGTCTGCGGTGACCGTTCCTTTGCTTGCTTCAATAAAACTGGACAAGTCGCCGGATGCGACCCCTGCTTCCAGTTCCGACAAAAGCTGATCAACCTCGCCTTTCCATTCTTGCATTTGCTCGCGAGACGATCCCTCGACGGGATACCAATTAACGGTAAAATCAACAGCACCCCAAATCTCTTTTCCATCAGACACTTCACGCTCAGCCGTTTTCCGAACAACATCAGATGTCAGCTCAGGGCTTTGGGCTGCGATGGCCGCCATTTTAGCTTCAACACTCAATCCATTTTCTTGTTGCATAGTATGAAAAAGTATAACGAACTTGCCCTTAAAAAGCGAGAGACCATGAGAAGTTCTCATGGTCAGAAGAAGAATGGGGTCGGGAGGCGATGCCGGGCGGGACGTTGGGACGTCCAGGTGGGTGGCTTCGCGAGGCCACTCGTTTGGTTCCAGAGATGTCTGGAACCAAGCCCTACCTTTTGGGAACTCTTGTCTGAGCTCAACCATTAGGTAATGAATAATTTCTATCATAAATCGGCCTTTCTGTCAAGGCCGACGCGCCTAAAGTTAGCTAATCTAAAGGGTTTTTGATAAAGTTTTGTCACTCCACCCCAGCACCCTAAACGCTACACTTGGAAAAACGCACATATCCTGATATAGCGCTGGCCAATCAAAAGTTCCGAACTCGTCCGCCAGCCCCTGCCAAATGTCCTTCACGAGTTTTCGTGGAGGATTTTTGTTTGTTGGTCAAAGTTGATGAGGAAAATAATCCTCTCACAGGCACTCTGCGGCATCAATGGCTGGCGATTCTACCGTAAGGGGCACGTATGGTAGTATAGAATTATATGAAAAAAATCATCGCGCTTATTGCCGTCTTTGTTTTCACGTTCCTATATTTTTCTCGGGTCGCTGTCGCGGTCACGGGGGTGCCGACGGGCGATGACGCGTTTTATCTTGAGATGCAGATTGACGGGTATGGCGTTGACATGCCGGCCATGCCTTCAGGACTCCCGAACGTCACAGCGTCTTCGCGCGGCGTTTTGGTCGTGAATGGACAGGTCGTCGAACAGGAGTTCACGGCATCGCTCGGTTCCTCGGAGTCGTATTGCCAACAAGCCGGCATCCGGTGCGCGCAGAAGAAATCGATTTCCGGCACCTACCAGAACGGCAATCTGGATGTCACGGTGAAGAATGAGATTACGCGGACGTACGACGGCCAGGCGGTCGGCGGTATTGGCGATCCGGTCGTGCCTGGCTCCACCGTGCGGTTGAGTGTCGATCACTTCGTCGGCAATATGGATGACCCAGGCATTCAGCGCTTTCGAGGGACGCTCACCCATACGTTTATCGGGGAGGGTGTGGAATGCGCGAAATGGCGCGATGGGGAGGGAGGGATTTGCGATCTGGATCGATATTTTGAAAAGGCGCCGGTGGTAACCAAATACGATTGGACCGGCTTTGTCCGCGCGCCCGGGGACGGTGTAACCGTGATATCGAAGACGAACGGCGAAGTAGAGAAGCGCCGCGCGGGAGAAACGGAGTTCACGCCGCTCGCGGCGGGTGACATCATCGCGGTCGGCGACACGGTGGGAACCGGTTATAACTCGAGCGCCTGGATCAATACGGGGTTCGGTTCCATCATCGTACAGCCACTGACACAGCTTCGTCTGGACGCATTTGAAATGAACAAGCTCCGGCGCAGCGGCCGCGCGCTTCTTTCCGCGGGGAACGTCGGAGCCATTATTAGTCAGCCGGCCACCATTCGCAGTGACTTCTCCGTCTCGACTCCAAGCGGAGCCAATGCGGCCATCCGCGGGAGTGAGATGCTGGTCGGGTACGATGAGCAGACACGTGTCACGACAGTCTTTGTGTACGAGGACAAGGCGTATGTGACTGGCAACGCCGACCAGAGCGAAAGAGAAGTGTCCGAGGGAAACAAGGTTACTGTTTACGAAAACGGCTCTGTTTCAAGTCCGACGGGCTTGGCGGCGGAAGACCTTGCGGATCGACCCGCGGCCGCGAGCGATGGCGGCGG
>JBBTSK010000125.1:0-1105 GCA_038078795.1 Patescibacteria group bacterium | reverse complement strand
CGCCCATTTCATTAGCCAGCACATGGGCCAAAGTGGTTTTACCAAGCCCGGGGTTACCGTAAAAGAGTACGTGTTCAAGCGGCTCTTTTCGCCGTTTGGCCGCGTCCAAAAAAACGTGCAGGTTTTCTTTGAGAGTCGATTGGCCAACAAAATCAGCCAGCATTCGCGGGCGCAAGTTGGCCTCAAACCGCCGTTCGGCTTCCGGGGCGTCGGCGGTGACGATCCGCTCAGCCGTTGGGGAGTCTTCTTCAATCATACTGACCCTATTGTGCCCGATTTGAAACGAAAAGACCAGCCGATTTCGACTGCTCTTTGGATTGGTGGGCCGGGTGGGACTCGAACCCACGATCCCTTACGGGAAGGACGGTTTAAGCGTCCCGCGTATACCAATTCCGCCACCGGCCCATAGTGTGATGTCTGTAGATCCTATCTTAGCAAAAACACCTGAACAAGTCAGATGTGTTTACTGGCTGGAGCGGCAGACCGGGATTGAACCGGCGACCTTCTCCTTGGCAAGGAGACGTTCTACCACTGAACTACTGCCGCATTTCAGTGGCGAAAATATAGCACCGCTGATTTTGTCTGGCAAGGGGTTGTTAAAAATTATACCAGCCAGGAGGAGGGACGCAACCGGTCTGTTTGTTGGCGATTGCGTCCCATCCTCATATTAGCTTCAGCTCAAATTAAGCCGCCGCGCCTTGTTGTCCGCCTTTGGCCATCTGCACTCGGAGCCAGTGGATGCCTGCTTTGTTGCCGGCGCAGTATTGGGCTTTGGCCACTTCCACAATGAAGTCGCGTAAGGATTGTCGTTGTTCGCTTTCGAGTTCCAGTTGGTCAGCCATGGTGGTGATGTTGCCCAACAAGGCGGAGTACCAGCTTTGGTTTTTAGGGTCTTTGATTGTGTCCATAAAAAGTGATTAAGATGATTTTTTCTTCTTGCGGCGCCACCACCAGGCCCGCGCCCCGACCGCGGTGGTTGTCGCCCCGGCCAGCCCTAGTCCAACGGTTCGTCCGTCTAAACCACGCGGCTCGTCGATCATGGATGAGGTGATGGCACCATTGACCGCGGCTTCGACGACTTCGATGTCGGTCTCTCCACGAGGGA
>JBBTSK010000124.1:0-1302 GCA_038078795.1 Patescibacteria group bacterium | reverse complement strand
AGGAATCGCACACCGAGGAGGGCGTGCTCGAATATCCCCAATACACCAAACCCGAGGTTTACAAAAAATGGCGCGTACCGGAAATCCTCCTCTCGGGCGATCATAAAAAAATTGATGCTTGGCGCCAGAATCATCAATCAAAGTCTTGACGAACCCACGCCAAAAGCGTAGGGTTCTTCGTTCTTTGCCCCGCCCCTCAACCCGTCTCGACCTTGCGTCGGGATCCCACCACAATCCGCCCGGAGTCCTCTCATGACCAACCCCACTCTGACCGAAGACGATCTGCGTTCCCTGATTGCCAGCCTGGTGCCCAACGGATGGCTCGACACCAAACGCCTCAACGACTGCGCTCGCGCCCTCCACTTCCTGAACACGGCAACAGAACCGTTGAGGCCTGTCGACTTCGACAATCGCAGCGTGGTCGAAGCCAACCTCGAAGCCTTGGGCATTCCCCGCCCGGTCTCAAGGAATGACGAGCTCGACCGCCTTCTCGAGCACATCGACCATCGTCTGCGTCGTGCTTGTCGTGATCAGACCAACAAACACGGCCTCGTAAAACTGCGTGAGGCACGCGATAACAAAGCCGCAGCAGACGACATCCCAGAATCCTACTGGTGGGCTCGTCCGGCAACCGCGCATCGTACGCGGAAAGCTCGTCCTGTCGAAGAACGCCAGACGGCCTCGACCAAGCAAACCGGTCAACCACGCCGTCGCCGCCACTAGGCCGACCCGTTTGACCCCCTACTCCTCAGCCCCCGCCCTCTCTCATCTCAAGGGCGGGGTTCTGATTTAACCCAATGTTTACTGGCCTCATCCCGTCCATCAGGGACGGATTTTCCATCCCCAAACCCTCCCCAGCCTGTCCCCCGCAAACCTCTTGACACCCATAGGCCATTTCGACTACACTACCCCCGCACCACAGATCAAAGAACCTCAGTATTTCCGGTGGTCTGTGCCGTACTTTCACAATTTAAGACATCCAACCAAATCGAAAATTATAGTTTGTCACGCAATTATCTGTTGTGTGATTGTAACGTCTATTCGGTAAACAGAGTCTGAACAGATTATCAGATTTTATCTGAGAGTTTGATCCTGGCTCAGGATGAACGCTGGCGGCGTGTCTAAGGCATGCAAGTCGTGTGGGTTAGACCCACGGCAAACGGGTGCGTAACACATTGGTAACCTACCTCGAAGTCGTGAATAACTCGGCGAAAGCCGAAGTAATACACGATGGTCAAGGGGGGACGAAAGTCATTCCCTTGTAAAGATTTATCGCTTCGAGAGGGGCCTATGCCCTATCAG
>JBBTSK010000123.1:3692-6531 GCA_038078795.1 Patescibacteria group bacterium | reverse complement strand
GCGTCATCATCGTTAGGATCGACAATCATCTTAGTGACATCGACGCCGGAAATCGACGAGATGCCAGCGGCGAGCGGCAACGCCGACTTGGCCGTCCACTTTGCCCCGGCGTCGTCGGTCACAAAGGCTCCGCCGTTATCAGTGGTTTTAGTTTTGACGTTGACGCACCCGATACCGGCTAAAACGACGAAGCAAAGGACAAGGAGAATTTTTTTCATAAAAATTGATTTGTTAAATAAAGGCGTGCTCAATGGCAAGTGTAGGATTGACATTTTGACTCATTGCTCGTCGAGCGCGCATCAGTTGTTTCAATAGCTGATATGCTCCTCGTCGATGCAGTTCCAATTCCCAGACGCTGAACTGTTCATCCAGAATTTCCTTTGACGCTTTGCTTAATTCTCCAAGCTGTCCAAGTTTTTGCGGCAACGAACTTTTTAATAGGTCGTCTAAATTTGACCTATAGGTCATATAGGACTTATGTAATTCTTTATCTGCAAAAAGTCTCAAGGCCATTCCCGGCCGTCCCGCGGCAAACTCGGCAATGGCATGGGCGTCTTCACGATCTGAACCACGAGCAACCAGAGCGTCACAAATCTCCTCGGTCGAGACGAGTGGCAAATGAACTGTCTGACAACGCGACAACACCGTGGCTGGAATATGAGCCGTCGAGGTTGCCAATAAAATCACCAAAACATTGCCCATCGGATCCTCCAGAGTTTTCAACAAGGCGTTAGCCGCTTCACTCGACAGATAATCGGCGCCGTCAATGATGCCAATTTTTTGGCCACCGGAAAAAGAGCTCATCGACAGTCGGGCAATCAACTGCCGCACTTGATCGATGCTGATATTTTTCTTGAGCTCGTTTTTGTCATTGGTTTGACGCTCGATGGTCATGACGTCCGCCTGCGCTGGCAATTCATGAATTACCCCCACGATAAAATCCGCGATTTCCCTCTTGCCAATCCCCTCCGCTCCGACCAACAACAAAGCAGAACCCAGCCGACCACTGGCCATGATCCGTCTAATGAGCTCCAGAGCCTGGCGGTGGCCGATCAAGTCCGAAGAGGCTAAATCCATAATGGCGTCATTATAACACAAAAAAATCGACCATCAAAACTAGGCTAATGTAAGCCCAGAATCCACTTCCAGCTCTTGACAAAATGATAAAAATGTGATATCTTTAAATGTCGCGATGAGGGGTTACGAGCCTTAAAATCGCGCTTCAAAATTCAAAATTCTCTGGGGAAAGAGTCAACGTGATCTGCCAATCTTGGCATATCGCTACCGCTTGTTTGACTTGATCTCCACAAAAAAGATCAAGGCAGACAAGCGGTTCTGTTTTTCACCAGAAAACAGTCCCCAACGAAGTACCAAACGAAGCCGCGGACGAAGTGGTACGAAGTGGGATTCTGTTTTCAGCGATTCCGCTTATGAACCTGGAGGAGAGAGTAGTCCTTCCGAAGCTCCCAAAAGGAGCGGAGGAGGATCGATCGTCAAATGCATAGATTGGGCCTAGCTCACTCCGTGCATACGCCAGACGATCATGGTGCACACCAGCCTTCGGGCAGGTCACTGCATCCCTACCCTCCAGATTCATGAGCGGAAATCACGCTCAGTAGATTCAGATAACGTTACCAACCCGGCGGCCCACCGCCTCAACCAACGGAGGAACCAGTGATATAACCCATCTTCACAACGGGGTCGGCGCGCTCGACCCCCTCACCAAAGTTTAGAAAAACATTTCTGAATTTTGGCGAGGAGTAAAACCGCTTCTCACTCACCGAGGAGGTCCCGATGTGGATCATCATCAACCCGGACGGGTCGTACGAGTACCCGCTCGGCGAGAACGACCCGCCGACGACGCGTGAGGAGCGTCGCGAGATCGACATCCGCGAGCTCCCCGAGCTCCAGATTGTCCCGACGACGCCAGAAGTCGCCGAGCGCGGGGCCTACATCCCCTACCCCGACCACACCCCGCCCCCACTTCGGCGGATCTACGAAAACTAGGCGACTGTGGCGTCGCCTAGACCCCCAACCCCGCCGGCCTAGCATTCGCGACGGCCATCAACCCCCACCAGAAACCACGCAGGAGCCTCACTGTGAGCAATTCACAAGAAGACTGGTTAATCCGTCGCATCGACCGCAACCGGCGAATCCAGGCTGAAGCAGAAGAACGAAGGCAGAACGCTGAACAGCGCCTGACCATCACTCGCCAGACCTGGCGCGAACTCTGCCGCGGTCGTCGCGTCTACGACATCGCTCTCTTCCGCAAGGCAGCCGAGGCATTCATCCTGGCCAAAGAAGGCCACGACGCGGCGCGCGACGTCGTCGGGAAGGCCCGCGACCTTCCAACTTGACTCAACGGGCGTCGCCTCCAGGACGCCCCTCAACCGACACGTTGTTCTTGAACGACGTGTCTGAGAGAGCAAAAACCACTGTCTTCTCCCCAGCAGTGGTTTTTGCGTTACTAATTTATTTCGCCGCCTTCCAAGCCAATTCAAACAAGCCGCGCAAGGTATCTGCCAAAACAATGGAATGAATTTCAATGGCCAACGGCCTCATGGCATATGTGAACATGTGAATATAATCGGCGCGAACCGTCACCTCCCCTTCAACCTTGAAAGGAAAATCCTGCGGAGCAATAACCCGAAAATCAAAGTCCTGCCAAAATTGCTCTTGAAGTTCCGCCTTGGCTTTCTTGGAAATAATCAAAGCCCGAACAGCCGCTTTCTCCGTGGTCAACTTTTCTCGATGCTGTCTGGTTGAATCGTACTCAATGACTTTGGTAAAAGCGTCGTAGCCAATGATCTGCACCGTCTCGCCGCTCAAGCTTTCAAAT
>JBBTSK010000123.1:0-3682 GCA_038078795.1 Patescibacteria group bacterium | reverse complement strand
CAAAGATTCCAAGCCTTCCAATCCTTCAAAATAACGAACATCTGGCTTCTCTCCCGAACGATTGAAAACCGCGTTTAGTTTAGGCAGAAGTTTGGTCATTTCCGTCTCCTGTTCCTCCAACTCCTTTTTTTGCAAACGGATGAGCGACATTAAACGATCCGGCGCTTCGGCGATAAAAATATGTTTTTTGTCTTTCTGGGTACTGCCGATCAACCCGCGTTTTTTCAAAGATTCGATCATCACGTAAGTGGTGGCGCGATTGACTTTGGAAAGTTTGGCAATGTCCTGGACTGGCACCGGGCCCAACTGCAAGGCAGCCAAATAAACAGCGGCTTCTTTTTCAGACAAGCCGAGGTGCATTAATTCGCGAGAAAGGGAGACCATAATGTAGGAATGATAACATAAATGTGGTGGCGCGGTATGCCGCCACTACGCCAATTGCAACACCTCCAACGTCATCTCCGCGGTTTTCTCCCAACTCAATTCTTTGACGCGCTCCAATCCTTGTTGTTTCATCTGCTCTCGACGATCGATATCCTCGACAAGCTGTGTCATGGCGTGGGCCAAACTCTCGGCGGAATTGGGATCAAAATACACGGCTGCATCACCTGCCGCTTCATGCAAGGCGGGAATGTCTGAAGCGATCAACGGAACGCCAGCGGCCATCGCCTCAAGCGCAGAAATCCCCAAGCCTTCGTACCATGATGGATAAACGTAAATCGTCGCTCTAGCCATCAAAGCGGCCAAATCTTGATCTTCAATAAAACCCAGCTCGCGGATTGACTCCCGAGCCGGCGAACGAGCAATCAACGACCTGATTTGCTCGTAGCCAAAGCCTGGCTTGCCAACCAGCATCAGCTGAAATGGATCACCAATCCCCCGCCGCTCCTTAAACATTTCAAAAGCGCGAATGAGCGTGGTGATATTCTTCTTGGCCTCCATGCGACTGACGGTGAGAAAAAAATGCCTGGGAATATTGGCTTGAATAACACTTAGTGTTATTCGATGATGTCCGGGCGCGAGCGGCGTCACAACGATCTTTTCTGGCGAAGCGTGATACAAGGTGATCAGTTCTTGCTTGGTAAATTCCGACGGAGTCAAAATCTTGGCGCAATGTTTGACGGCGAACTTGGTCGTCGATTCTAAATAACGCCGCGCCTTGCCTTCGTAAAGTTGAGGATAGCGTCGCCAGCCAACGTCGTGAATGGTGGTGACGGTCTTTTTTGGATGGATCCGCGGCACGGCATGGGCTGGCACAAACAAGACGTCCGGCGGACGTCGCAACATCTCCCAACTCAAACGAACCTGCGTCCACAATCGCTTGAACGGCCACTTGAGAGTTTCTCTTGAATACAATTTTAGTTCATCACTGGACAACAAGATCACCTCTTTCAAGGCATCAACCAGGCGAACGGTGTACCACTCGGTGCCGGTTTTTTGCGAACGGGTGGCAGGGTTGGCATCAATGCCAATGAGCATATTAGCTACTAAAAATCGAACGCTTATACGCTTCCAAATTCTCAAGAGCAATCCCCGTGCCCTTAGCCACACACATTTGCGGTTCATCGGCCACGTAAGTCGGCACGCCCGTGGCTTCGGCAATCAATTGATCCAAATTACGCAACTGCGAAGAACCGCCGGTCAAGACAATTCCTTTTTCCATCACGTCGGCCGACAACTCCGGCGGTGTTTTGTGCAGGACTTCTTTAACCGTGGCGATGATTCCTTCCAATTCATTTTGAATGGCCTCGGTTACGTCGTCAGAAGTGACTTCAAGTAACTTAGGCAAACCGGTAACCATATCTCGTCCTTTAACTTCCATGTTCAACTTCTCCGGTAAATACATTGCCGAGCCAATGCGAATTTTGATTTCCTCCGATGTGCGCTCGCCAATGGCCAAGCCGTACTTGCGGCGAATGAACTCTTGAATGGCGGCGTCCAATTTTACTCCTCCAATGCGCACCGAAGCCGATGAAACGATCCCCCCCAATGACAGCACCGCCATCTCCGCCGTACCGCCGCCGATGTCCACCACCATGTGCCCCGAAGGCGAACCAATGGGAATATTGGCCCCGATAGCGGCCACGATCGGTTCCTTGATGATATAAGCCGCTTTGGCTCCAGCGGCGATGGTGGCGTCGATGACGGCTCGACGTTCGGTCGAGGTAATCCCGCCGGGCACGGCCACCATAACTTCAGGACGAAAAAAACGAATTCCACCGAGAGCCTTGTTGATGAAGTAGCGCAACATCGCCTCGGTGGTGCGATAGTCGGCGATGACGCCGTCTTTGAGCGGCCGTTTGGCCACGATGGTGTCCGGCGTGCGGCCCAACATATCTTTGGCTTCTTTTCCTACCGCCAAAACTTTTTTGTCTATCGTCGAAATAGCCACTACCGATGGTTCGTGAATAATAATACCGCGCTTGGGCACATAGACCAGCACGGTAGTCGTTCCTAAATCAATGGCAATTTTTTTGGAGAACATATTTTTGTCTTTGCGAGAAGTCCGAAGGACGACGAAGCAATCTCTTAAGAGACTGCTTCGTCGCTAGCTACTCGCAGAGACACCGTTAAAATCTCACAACAACTTCCCTATCTTGATCCAAAATTGTATTCAACAAATACTGGGTGTTGCCAAAGGCAGATGGATCCTCGGGAGGCGCGGCGGACAGGAGAGGTTTACCAAAATCAACGTCGACTGTCAACGTGTTATTTTGCGCTCCGGCTTGTTTGAAAATCGCCAGCTGATAGGTGCCATTTTTAACCGCCTCGGCTACGACGTCGGGCAAATAATAACTAAAACTAAGTGTGCCCGTAGCGCCCGGCTCAATGGAAATGAAAGCGCCAAAGGTGGTGAATCCCAATTCCTCGGTGACGTCGACCGTACCTGGCGTCAAACTTGGATTGAGGAGTTTGTCATTTTGCAACATCCCCTCGCCGCGAATGAGTTGACTCCCAAGCGGCACATAAACACGAGTGTAAGTTCGATAACGCGTCGTCTTCCAATCAAAGTCGCCGCCGTGCTCGTAGGTGACATTAACTTGCGCCACCAATTTGCCGTCATCATTTTGACGCAGACGATAATCTATGGTGCGAGCAACGGCTGGATCGCTTTTCAAACTGGCCAAGTTGGCATCAACCACCAACAAAGAATCTTCATCAACCGACGGCGGCGTCAACACCCCGCCCCAACCCGCTCGCGTCAACGCCTCTTGGGTGTCCGCGTCAGCGCTGTAGAGCAAAAGCTGTTTGGCTGCCAAGGCTTGCAAAGCGGCGCCGCTGACATCCACCCAAGCGGCAAGCGGCAAACTAAACAGACGATGCATCACCTCTTCGCTCAATTGATCGACAATTTCTTTGCGCTGACTGGCGGGCAGTCCTTGCTCGGCAAATCCAGACTCCACCTGATACTCCAGCGCGGCGGCGATGTTGTCAGATGTGAATGTTTGGCCGTCGATAGTCACCGAACCGACGAGATCGAGAAGATCGGCGGCAAAGGCTGGCGTGACGGCAATGACGCCGTCATAAATCGTGGGTGTTCTGCCGAGCAAACGCTCTTCATCGTTAAACAAAGTCAAAGCCTGAGTGGCGGATAGAGAAAAATCCGGCGACCAGTTGGCGTCGCGGAAGTACCAAGCGCTCACACCAAGATATTTTTGCAAAGGCGCTGGTGGTGGCGTTT
>JBBTSK010000122.1:0-2152 GCA_038078795.1 Patescibacteria group bacterium | reverse complement strand
GCGCACGCCCTGGCTCTTCCAGACCTCCCTGCTGGCGAAGACCTTCTGCCAATCGGTGGCGCAGATGTCGGCCTTGGGCAGGGCACAGTCCTTGCTGAGCATGGCCTGTTCGGGCTTGGTCAGCGCCGGATCGTTGATCGCCGCCTGGCAGGCGAGATCGCTCGCGCCAGCTTGGCAGATGGCCACCGAGTCGGTCGCGGCGGTGACGGCCGTGGGGGTAATGACGAGGTCGGCGGCAAAGGCCAGAGAGACGAGAATCAGGCTGAACATGGTTGAACTCCGTTGGGGGCGCCCCAAACTAACCATCTTTTGTTGATAAAGTCAAGGTGATCAGGTAGAATTTCGTCACTATGACCGCCAATGAACTGCGTCAAAAGTATCTTGATTTCTTCAAGTCTAAGGGGCACGTGATCATTCCGTCGGCGCCGCTGGTGCCTGACAATGATCCAACGACCTTGTTTACGGGATCTGGCATGCAGCCGATGGTTCCGTTTTTGCTAGGCGAAGCGCACCCCAAAGGCACGCGGATTGCCGACTCGCAAAAATGCTTCCGCGCCCAGGATATTGAAGAAGTCGGCGACAATCGCCACACCACGTTTTTTGAAATGCTTGGTAACTGGTCGCTTGGAGATTACTTTAAGACGGAACAAATTCCCTGGATGTTTGAGTTTTTGACCAACATCGTCGGTCTTGATCCGCAAAAAATCTACGTCACCTGTTTTATTGGCGCGCCGGAATATCAGATTCCTAAAGATACCGAGGCGGCAGACATCTGGCAGAAACTCTTTGCGGCAAAAGGGATCAAAGCCGACACGGCCGAGATCGGTTCCGAGCAAGCCGGTTCTGAGCGAGGTATCAAACCTGGTGAACGTATTTTTTATTACGATGGTAAAAAGAACTGGTGGAGCCGCAACGGCGGACCGGAAACGACACCTATCGGAGATCCATGCGGACCAGACTCGGAAATGTTTTTTGATTTTGGTACGCCGCACGACACGAAGTATGGCGAGCACTGTCATCCAAACTGCGACTGCGGACGATTCATGGAGATGGGAAACAACGTTTTCATGGCTTATCGTAAAGAAGCTCAGGGCAAATTTATTTCGCTTCCAAAGGGTAGCATTGACCACGGCTCAGGTTTGGAGCGTATCGCTGCAGCCGAAGAGGGAAGTGGGGATATGTTTCGTGTCGACTTATTCGATGATGCCCGAAAAGCAATTGAGCAGCTGGTGGGAACGTCCTACGAAGAAAATGAGACGGACAAACCGGCCTTTCGCATTATTTTAGATCACATTCGCGCCGCGACATTTTTGATCAACGATGATGTTCTACCAAGCAACAAGGATCAGGGTTACTTCGTCCGTCGGCTCATTCGTCGGTCCGTCCGGCTTGCTAAACGCCTAAGCCGCGGGCGTGCATTTGTCGGACAGGCCGAAATTACATGTGCGGTGGCTGACGCATACATCATGTACTATCAAAATGCGTATCCTGAGCTCAAGGAAAAACGTGATTTTATTCTGTCTGCAATCGGCGCCGAGGAAACCAAGTTTCAAAAAACTCTTGATAATGGTCTTAAAGAATTTGAAAAGATCTATCAATCAAAAGGCGCGCTCGACGGACTTGACGCGTTTAACCTTTATCAATCCTACGGCTTTCCGTGGGAGTTGACCGAGGAAATGGCTAGAGAAAAAGGCCAGGTTGTGGATAAAACTGTTTTTGAAGCAGAGTTTAAGAAACACCAGGAATTATCGCGGGCAGGGTCAGAGAAAAAGTTTGCTGGTGGCTTGGCTGATACCTCGGAGCAGTCAACCAAATATCACACTGCCACGCACTTACTGCATCAGGCGCTTCGTCAAGTGCTCGGCGAGCATGTTCATCAAATGGGATCAAACATCACCCAAGAGCGTCTGCGCTTCGATTTTTCTCATGGCGAAAAAATGACGGACGAACAAATCAAAGCCGTTGAAGCAATCGTCAACGAACAAATCCAAAAAGATTTGCCGGTTCATTTTGAGATGCTGACTGTCGAAGAGGCTAAAAAGAGGGGAGCGATCGGCTTGTTTGAGGATAAGTACGCTACGCTCGGTGACAAAATCAAGGTATACTCTGTTGGCGACGATGTGGCGACCACGTCGGGTCGCCCGTTCAGTCA
>JBBTSK010000121.1:0-4223 GCA_038078795.1 Patescibacteria group bacterium | reverse complement strand
AATATCGTCAGCGGTTAAATTTTGCATGACCGTTTCCGCTCCCCCGGCTTGATCCAACAAGGCTTGAGCGGCTTCTAAATCCTGAGACGTCGGTTCGGCCAATCCGCTAATAATAGCGTCGCTAGCGTCAACAGCGGTATCGGCCGAAGCCACGCCGATTGAACAAACTTTGCCAGAGGGACAACTCGGATCATTGCCGGAAGCCAATTCAGCCGAATCGCTAAAACCGTCAGAATCAGAGTCAGCCAAATACGGCGACGTTTTGTAGACGTACAACTCATCGTAATCATTCAAAGTGTCGGAATCGGTATCGCGGCCCTTTTGTTGTTCAATGGTTTGAGCTTCTTGTTCGCTCTCGGAAAGCATCGCCGGCCCTTCATAGCTAAAAGAAAAAGGCGACTGCAAATTCTTGCCAAGATAACGGAAGCCGAAAAATAATCCGCCAAGTCCAGTGACGATCAGCAACACCAAAGCGACTTTCTCCTCCCTGGAGAAAGTTCGACGCGGCGGTAAGTGAAAAATGGGCTGATCGTTCATAGCCACTAGGCCAAATTATACCAGAGTTGCACCCACTGTTCCACCGAAAGCTCTTGAGCGCGGGCCATTTCATCCACACACGCCTTGTCCATGGCGGATTTGATGGCTTCTTTTGACCATTTTGCGCCTTCTAAATTCTTTTTAAGGAGCTTGCGGCGGGAACGGAAACCCGCTTTAGCTAGCCCAATAACCGCCTCTTTGTCTGTGTCTTTGCGAGAAGCAACCGGCGACGAAGCAATCTCAAACAAGGGATTGCTTCGCTCCGCTCGCAAAGACAAACGCACCACCGTCGAGTCAACCTTCGGTGGGGGGTTGAATGCCCCCGGTCCGACGTTGGTTACGCGCTTGAGGTCGGCATAGATCTGACAAGCCACGGACAGCACGCTCATATCACCAGGCTTGGCCATCATCCGGTCAGCCACTTCCTTTTGCACCATGACAACAAGCACAGTCGGCGGATGCTTGGCAGAGAGAAATTTTTCGATGACGGCGGTAGCGATATTGTAGGGAAGATTGGCGACGAGCTTGTATGTACTGGCGGCCCTGTGTGGCCGCCATTGCTTTGATGACAATAGCACGGGCGACCACGTCGGGTCGCCCGTACGTTCAAAATCAAATTTCAAAATATCCGACAAAACAATTTCAGCCTTATCACCAAACCTCTTTTGCAACTCCGGAATCAAATCACGATCCGCTTCCACCGCGATCACCTTGGCTCCCGCCGCCACCAGCGCTTGAGTCAACACGCCGTGACCTGGCCCGACTTCTAAAACAGTCTCGCCTGGTTTAATCTCCGCCGCGACGATAATCTTTTTGATCACCGATTGATCATGTAAAAAATGTTGACCGAAGGATTTTTTGGCGATCATAGTTTTATTTTGCCTTGACGCAAGACTTCGACGTCGTTGCCGATGATTTTGACGATGGTTGTTGGTTTCTGCTTGGGGAGAGCGCCGACGTTGACAACGTAGACCACCCCCGACCCATCCTTGCCGGTAAGGAGGGGAGATAACGCTCGGCAAGAAAACGCCGGCGGCTGACCAGAACGATTGGCCGAAGTGGCCACGATCGGCCGACCAAGTCCTTTGGCCAGGGCGCGAGCGATGGGATGCGACGAAACGCGTAAGGCGACGGTTTTATTTTGCAATACAGCTTGAACTATTTTTTTGTCATTGCGAGCGAAGACAAGAACAGGCACGACCATCGTCAACGGCCCGGGCCAATATTTTTTGGCCAAGCGTTGTGCCGTTGGTGAAAATTTCCCCCACCGCTTGGCCATTTTTAACGAGTCAACGATCAACGGCGTGCCCTTCCCTTCCGGCCGCCCCTTAATCGCAAAAACGCGACGAACCGCTTTGGCATTCGTCGCGTCGCATCCAATGCCATAACTTGTCTCGGTCGGAAAAACAACCACCCCGCCATTTTTCAACACGGCAATCGCCGCTTTCAGATCCATATTATTTTTGCGCGCGAAACCACTCCACCGTCCGCCGTAGCCCCTCATCAAACGAGACCTTGGCTGTCCAATCAAGTTTCTTCCGAGCCAGGCGCGCGTCTAACACCGAACGTAAAATTTCCCCGGCGTTGGCAGCCACGTGCTTTTCCGCTACGT
This sequence comes from Patescibacteria group bacterium, assembly GCA_038078795.1. Lineage (GTDB taxonomy): Bacteria > Patescibacteriota > Patescibacteriia > UBA9934 > CAMTUG01 > CAMTUG01. The sequence goes on along the minus strand of JBBTSK010000121.1, from coordinate 2,074 downwards.
CGCTCCCCGTCAACTTTTTGATCTTATAAAAAAACGTATTGACGTTCACCTCTTGGCCCGTACCGATGTTGTAAACCCCAACCACCGGCGCGTCCATGGCTTTCAAGGCGGCCGCGACCGCGTCGTCGACGTAGACAAAATCGCGGGTCTGCTTACCATTGCCGAAAATCTGCACCGCTTGATTCTTCAACATCCTGGAGATAAAAATAGAAATCGCCCCGCCTTCACCACCGCTGTCTTGACGCGGTCCGTAAATATTGGCGTAACGCAAAGCTACATAGGACATCCCTTGCACGTAATAGGCAAAGTTCAAATACAATTCGCCGGCTCGTTTGGCCACGCCGTATGGAGAAACAGGCTCGTCGACCACCTCTTCCGACCATGGAGCGCGATGCTTGTGGGCATCAGAATAGATGGCCCCGCCGCTTGAAGAAAAAATAAACTTTTTGACGCCGACTTCGTAGGCGGCTTGGATCAAAGCTAGCGTCCCCATGACATTGACTTCGGCGTCGTAAATGGGATGTTTCAATGACACTCGCACGTTACGTTGAGCGGCGTAATGGAAAATAACGTCGGGTTTGATTTTCTTGACGATAGACGCCAACTTAGGGCTGGTGATCGACATCTTGATAAACTCGGCGTTGGGGTTGACGTTACGCATCTGCCCGGTCGACAAATCGTCGATGACATAGACTTTGATGCGACGACGCACTAACGCGTCAACCAAGTGTGATCCAATAAATCCCGCGCCACCGGTTACCAGGGCTGTTTTGTATTTTGCCATAATTGAATTTCTATTGTGGCGGACACATGGGTCCGCCCATACATCCTACGCTTCTTGTAACTTCCAACGCAAATACGCTTCCACAAAATCCTCCAAATGCCCATCGAGCACATCCTCGGCGTCGGCAGTCTCATGCTCGGTGCGATGATCTTTGACCAACTTATAAGGATGCAAAACATACGAACGAATCTGATTGCCCCACTCCGGCGAGGTGAACTCCCCGCGCAAATCTTGCTTTTCTTTTTTCCGCGCCTGAACCGCCAAGGCGTGCAACTTAGACTTCAGCACTTTCATCGCCGTATCTCGATTTTGTTGTTGGGAACGTTCATTCTGGCAAGCAACCGTAATCCCAGTCGGAAGATGCACCAAACGCACGGCCGAATAAGTCGTCTGCACGCTTTGCCCTCCATGCCCGCTCGACAAATAAGTGTCCATGCGCAAATCTTTGGGGTCAATTTCAATGTCGGCGACGTCTTCAAGTTCCGGCAAAACTTCAATCAAAGCAAAGGTGGTGTGGCGCATCTTCTCGGCGTCAAACGGCGAGATCCGCACCAGACGATGGACGCCGGACTCAGACTTGAGATAACCAAAGGCATAACGACCAGTCACCCGAAACATAATGCTCTTGAACCCGGTGACTTCTCCGCGGGACTCGGAGAGCACGTCAACAGTGAAACCCTTGCGCTCGGCGTAACGGAAAACCATCCGCGTCAGCATCTCCGTCCAATCGTTGGCTTCAGTACCGCCACTGCCGGCGTGCACCGCCACGATAGCGTTAAAGGCATCATGCTCGCCAGCCAATAGTTTGCGAAACTCGAGAGCGTCGATCTGCTTTCTTATTTCATCCAACTTCTGCCCGACTTCAGTCGGCACCGCCCCTTCACTTTCCGCTAATGCAACATATTCCGCCATCTCCACCAACTCTTTCTTCATCCTCTCAAATCCGTCAACCTCTTTTTTGATCTCCGCCGCCTGCTGACTGACGGCCACCGCCTTTTTTTGGTCAGACCAAAAATCCGGCGACGCCATTTGCGCCTCCAGATTTTGAAAATCTATTTTGAGTTTATCTAAGTCAAAGCAAGCCCCACATCTCTTGCAGGCGAGATTGGAGCGATTGGATTTGATTGGATAAGTCGGAAGGCATAGTGCATTACGAGCTGAACGAACGAAGGACTCCGTAGCGAAGCCGAGGACCTGTCTGAGCCAGGCCGAGAGCCGTTGCCGTGGCTTGCGGTCTGCAGGCTCGACGGCCGGTGCCCCGACCGGCGGGGCAGGCGAGTTCCGCAGGCA
>JBBTSK010000120.1:0-1361 GCA_038078795.1 Patescibacteria group bacterium | reverse complement strand
GATGCCGTCCTCAAAGTCAGCGGTGGTGGTAGCCTCGTTGCCGTCGGCGTCAGTGATGGAAACGGTGATCATTGTGGTCGCGGTGGCGATGGCCTCGGTCACATCATTGTAGTCGTAAAAAAGAGGATCTGATTCATCTTCGTTGTCCGGAGTGTAGTCCACCGCCTGACCAGCTGTGGCCAAGAAATCTCCTTGGTCATAGTAAGTGTTGCAAGAAAGGTCAGAGGCCGTTCCCTCCATGCTTGACCAGCGGTCGGCTTGGGTGGAGTCGCAGGAATCAGTGTAGAAAGCGGTAATGTTGAAAATGGTGATCCCCGCGTCTTTGCTGTCATCAATCAAGCCGCTGACCGCGGCCGCGTACTCGTCTTGCAAACTCTTATTAACCCCCGTGGTTTCATCGTTGACCAAACCGTAGACATCAGCCACTCTTTTCAACTCCGCCGGTGGGTTGGAAATTTTACCGTCGGAAAAAATCACCAAGAAATTTTGATCGCCTGCCTCAATACTCGGATCACTCTCAAAGGCGGCCAGGGCGTCCTTCAACGCTTCATAAATAGGCGCGCCGGTCACCGTGCTCACCCCATGACCCATAAATATCGGGATAAAAACACTGGTCGCTAAGTCAAAGTAGGTGAGGTCTTCCGTAAAGTATTCCCCGCTACCAAAATCATAAGTCAGATCGTCCAATTCTGACTCCGAATAAACACCATCACCGTCGGCGTCGCTACCGTGTCTGCCTCCGAACCAGCTGACCCCAAACCGGGCGGTCAACCCCGCGTCGGCATAAATCGCGGCCAAATCCTCAACCACCCCAATTTGACGATCGAGCATGGAGCCATAACGCGAGATGACCCCGCCTTCACCTGAGTCAAAAGCCGTAGACATGGAAGCGGTGTGATCCATGACAAACATTACATTGATGTTGGCGCCTTCCAGATTGGTATCGGAAATGTTACCACCCAAACCGGCAGTAACCACACAGGCCGGAATGGTCATGACGGCGGCGTTTGGCGTGCTTGAAGTGTCCGCGCTGTAAAGGTCAACTGTAGTTACGGAAGCCGCGCCGGTGGCGTTGCTGGTCAAACGGATCACGCTGTCATCGTATGACGGAGGACAAGTCGAATCGCAATCTTCGCCACAGGATAATTCCGTGCAAGCACTGGCGTTTCCCTCACAGTCGGGGTATAAGCCAAATCCACTTTCGTTAGTTGAAGACAGGTCGCAATAAACGTCACTTTCATCCTCGCCAAGGCAAACTCCCACCATTTCGCAAGTGTAACTGGCATCGACGCAGACAGTGGAGCCCGAGGAATCGCAAGCCTCGGCAATATATCCGGTCATGTAGTCATAGCAAGAATAAA
>JBBTSK010000119.1:0-5236 GCA_038078795.1 Patescibacteria group bacterium | reverse complement strand
ACGAAGTCTCCGATTGACAATGCTTCGTCGGCTAGATGCTCTTCGACTCTAGCGTCGATGCCTTCGTAGCGCCCGCAAAGGAAAATCAGTTGGTTGTATTTCGCCAAACGCCTGGCGTCAGACTGATTAAATCTCTTGCCCGAGGCGCTGGTGATAATCACACGGGATTTTTTGCCACGTTTGATTTTTTTGATTGCGTGATCAAACGGCTCAACCGCCATCACCATACCGGGCCCGCCGCCGTAAGGCGAGTCATCAACTTTTTGATGGCGTGAGGTGGAAAAGTCCCGCAATTGATGGGTGGAGATTTTGATCAGTTTGTTTTTTTGCGCTCGTCCCAATATAGAAGACTGCGCGTACGGCGCGCAGGCTTCGGGGAAAAGGGTGATGATTTCAAAACGCTTCATGATTAAATTGACAACTCGTCGACGGAGGAAGTGTCTGCGTCACCTCCAAGTTCCTCTGATGCGGCCGGACGATCACGGCGCGGCGGGCGGGAACCTTCCGGTTCGTAGATTTTGAGGTTCACGCGGGCGTTGTTTTTGGCACCGACGATTTTGAGCAGAGTGCGAATCGATCTGGCGGTTTGGCCTTGACGGCCGATGACATAGCCCATGTCTGACTGGTTGATGTGTAGAGTAATCAGCACCCCTCGTTCGTCGACCGTGCGTTCGGTGTTAACGTCATCTGGATTATTAACGATTCCTCGTACAATGTACTCTACGAATTCCTGGTCCTTTTCCTTGGCCATAAAATGTATTTCAGATTTAATGTTTCAAGTATAAGGCCAGCCAAAGGCGCTGTCAAAACGAAACCGGTCGCCCTTAGGCGGCCGGTGTAGTCTCTTCTGCTTTTGGAGCTTCTTCGATTTTAGGTTCTGCTGGTTTTGGTTTCTTGGCGTCAATCTTGCCTTGGCGCACTTTGCTGATGGTGATCGAGCGTCGTTTGTCGCCTTCGATGATTTTTTCCGCGACCAGCAAGTTGTGAATGGTGTCCGTGGTTTGAGCGCCTTTGCTCAGCCAGTGCTTGATGCGTTCGACTTCCAGAGATTTCTCCTTGGTGCGCGGGTTCATCCAGCCAACGATTTCCAAGTTGTCGCCCCAAGGGTCGCGGCCTTTTTCCGTCACAACGAGGCGGAAGACGGGTTGTTTCTTTTTTCCGACGCGGCGGAGTTTGATCGTAAGCATAGGTCGGGGGGTGGTTTTATCGTGAGCGCTTCTGACAGCGATGGGAGTGTACGAAAAACGGCCGTGAACGTCAAGGCCGACCCCAGAGGAGTCGGCGCGGAGCAGGGAGAGAATTGTCAGGGTTGCGACTGACGCTTATTCCACCAGTTCTGACTGGCGTCATGACCGGCGATGTGTAACAGGCTGGAGAAGAGCGTGGCACCGCCACTCCCCGTGGTCACTTGGGCCACTTGGTAGTATAGATCGTCGCTTGTGAACGGCCAGATGACCCAGATGATGCCGAGCGCCGTCCCAACGCAGATGGCGATGGCCGACCAGATACAGCGTTTGACCTTAAGGTCGTGATCCTCGGTCTGGTTGAACCAGCCGCCGAGGAAGCCGAGGAGGTAGACCGAGCCCATCATTAACGAGATGGAAACGTAACTGGGCGGCGGGCCGATGGCGAAATCATCGTTCAGAAGCGGCATACTACTGATGATGGGGGAAATGGCCACGCCAATGGCGACGGAGACGACGAAGTTGACGATGACGTGCGGGAGGAAAAAGGACATGGGGACTCCAGGTTGGGTTGATCGTAAGCTTAAACCGGGGCACTTGTCAATCCGCCTATCGTCTAGCGGTGCCGTTTTTGGTGACCTCCTCCAAACGCACGGAGAGGAGATTAGAAACGCCATCGTTGCCCATGGTGACGCCGTAAATAATGTCGGCGCGTTCCATGGTGGCGCGGTTGTGGGTGATGACAATGAATTGGGTCAGGGTGCGCAGTTCTTCGAGGATGGCGGCGAAGCGCGCGGTGTTGGCGTCGTCGAGGGCGGCGTCGACTTCGTCGAGCACTACGAACGGCGAAGGGTTGGTGGCCATGATCGCCGAAAGCAAAGCAATCGAGGTCAGGGCGCGTTCGCCGCCGGAGAGCAAGTTTAAGGCTTTGAGTCTTTTGCCAGGCGGCGTGGCGTTGATGTCGATGCCAACAATCGCGTCGGCGCGCATTTTGACCCGTTCGCCAATGCTCTCTAAGGTTTCTTGATCCACGGCCTCGATCGCTCCTTCGGCGGTTTGCATTTTTTCCAAATCGCGCGCTTCGTCTTCAGCAGTCATTTGCACCAACGAGCACGATCCGCCGCCAAAGAGAATTTTGAAGTAACGTTGAAACTCCTTGTTGATTTCTTTGAATTGCTTGGCTGATTGCTTTTGGATTTTCTCATCCAGTTCGTCGATGACTTTTTCCGTGTCTTTGATCGCTGATCTGAGATCGCTCACTTGACTATCCAAAAACTCAAAGCGTTCTTTGGTTTCGCCGTATTCTTTGATCGACTCCGGATCAATCCCGCCAATCAGTTCCAGTTTGTATTTGAGTTTGGAGATGGTATCGGAGAGGATTTGTAGGGGCGGGGTTTCCCCGCCTTTGAATGATGATGATTTGAGTGTCGACGAACGATCTTTCAACTCAACGTCGATCTCTTTCGACAGGTTGGCTTGGCGTTCTTCGAGGCGGGCTAGCTCAATTTGCGCATGGTTGCGTTTTTGCTCCACGGCGTATAAAGCCGATTGTTTCTCCCGTAAGTCTTTTTGAATGGTGAACAGTTCTGTCCGTTCGTTTTTGGAGACCGCGGCTTGGCGGTCGATCTCGCTCTCCAAATCCTTGAGCGCTTTTTCCTTGACGGAAATCTCCCGCCGAACGTCGTCCAATTTTTTCAGCAGAGTTTTATCCGCTTTGATCTCTTCCGGCGCCGGACGTTCGAGTTTTTTAAGGAGGGTTTTAGCCAGGGCGTACAAGTTGGTCAAACTTTTTTCCGCCAACAAGGTTTTGATTTCATCGATGATCTGCGGCAAGGGGAGCGGCGCCCAACTGGACTGCGCGCGGACCTTGGCGAGCTCGATTTCTTTTTGCGCGGCAAATTCGTGATCGCGGAGCGTCGAACGCTGGCGTTGCAGTAGGCGGTACTTGTTTTGTAGCTCGCCTCCGCCAGAGGTAAATTCGTCTTTGGTGGAGACCTCGGCTTTGGCAATAGTTTCTAATTTGTCCTCGAGTCCCTCCAGCCGCGCGCGCTCGTTGGTGACTTGTTTGTTTAGAGCTTCAAAGTCCAGACGGATGGCTTTGGCCGAAGTCATCAACTCCGACCACAGTCGGCCGTAATAATTCCATTGCAGGGTTTGTAATTCTTTTTCTACTTCTTGGCGTTGTTCCAATCTGGTGATGGCGCGTTTCAAGGTGCGCAGACGCGGTTCGATTTCGCGCAAAATCAATTCCACCTCTTCCAAATTTTCATAAGTGCGCTTTAACTTGAGCACGGCGGAGTGGCGTTTGATTTGAAATTGTTTGACACCGGTGGCGTCATCAAAAAAGGCTTTGCGTTCTTCAGGCGAAGCGACCAGAATATGATCAACGTGGCCTTGGCCGACCACTGAATATTATCGTTGGCCGACGTTGCCTTCGGCTAGCAGGAGCTGAAGATCAGACAATCGCCTGGCCGTGTTGTTCAACAGATATTCCGAAGTGCCGTCGCGATAAAGGCGACGGGTGATAGTGACTTCGGCAAAGTCTACCGGTAGGGAACGGTCTTCGTTGTTGAAACTCAAAGAGACTTCGGCGAAACCGGCTCGTGCCTTGCCCTCGGCTCCGGCAAAAATAACGTCCTCGGCATCTTTACCGCGGAGCATTTTTAGCGACTGTTCGCCGAGCGCCCAACGGATAGCGTCGGCGGCATTGCTTTTGCCTGAGCCGTTTGGCCCCACGATCGCGGTCAAGGCATTGGTTTTGCCTTTGGGGCCGGGGAAGCTAAGAACCGTTTTTTTGGCAAATGTTTTGAACCCCTGGATTTCCAGTTTTTGCAGAAACATAACGCTGGTCATTATAGTTGAGTTTGAGCCATCTTGACCAGCCTCCTCGGTTGAGATACAGTCCGTGACTGTTCTCTATGACTGCTACCTTGAATGACAAAAAGATTTTTGATTTGATTCAATCCGCCAAGCGGATTTTGTTATTGACTGACGAGCGCATTGATGGTGACACCACTGGCTCGACTTTGGCCATGTTTCATTATTTGAAATTTCTCGGTAAAGAAGTGGTGGTGTTTAGTCCTAAGCTGTGGTCGCATGAGTATCACTTTTTGCCGGGTTACGAGGACGTGGATTTTGAGCCGAATGTCATTGGTCAAGCTTTTGACCTGGCGATGATTTTCGACTGTGCTGATGGTGCCTACTTGTCCCAATCTCCATTCTCCAATTTTCATTACCAACTTCCAAACACCAATCCCCAACTTCCTCCCCTCGTCGTCTTCGACCACCATGCCACTAACCCGCGTTACGGCGCCGTTAACCAAATTCTGGTTGACGCCTCCTCGACCGGCGAAGTCGTTTGGCGGTTTTTTAAAGCCAACAAAGTTTTTATAAACAAAGAGATCGCCACTTGTTTGCTCACCGCCATTTGCACCGACACCACTCTCTTTACCAATCCATCAACCAACAAAGTCTGCATGGAGGCGGCGGCCGAACTCGGATTGGCCGGAGCGCGGGTGCAAGATGTGGTCAAGGCGGTTTACATGAACAAGTCAGTTGAGTTGTTGAGGATTTGGGGGATCGTTCTTGAGCGACTGCAGGAATTGCCGGAAGGGATTGTGGTTAGTTATTTGTTGACTAAGGACAAGCTCGCTGCTGGAATCAGCGAAGTCGACACCTCGGCTATCTCCAACTTCTTGATCGGCATGGTCTCTGCGGCCAAAGTCGTGGCTATCTTGTCCGAGCGGGATGACGGTTCAGTCAAAGCCAGCTTGCGTACTTTGGACGGCGACGTGGCCGCGATGGCTCAACGCTTTGGCGGGGGAGGGCACATCAAGGCCGCCGGATTTAGTATCGCCGCCGCCCGCTTGGAAGAGACGCCGCACGGCTGGCGGGTGGTGCGCTCCGACGGCGCCTTTTTGCCAGTGGTCGAGATGCTAAAGATGTGATAATCTACGTTCACTATGTCAACTAAACAGGAACCAACCGGTCAATACCTCATCCCCACCGTTATCGAAAAAACCAATTACGGTGAGCGGGCTTACGACATTTAT
>JBBTSK010000118.1:0-2946 GCA_038078795.1 Patescibacteria group bacterium | reverse complement strand
CAGCGACTGTTGTTTCCAACGCTGGGTTGCCTAAAGTTTTGGCTACTCTGGCCAACGATCGGGTGGTGCATCAAAACATCCCCAATTTGCATGATTTGACCATTGAGCTCGACCTCTCCACTGCCGAGATGGAATCGGTGCGACACGATGTTCAGAACGGCAAGCTGATCATCTATGTCACCCCAAAAGCCGGAATGTGGAAAACCGAGCACGTGATCGTTCGCCCATCGCGTTACAGTTATGACTTGATCGTCTGTTTGGGAATGGAAGATTTGACCGCCTGCGGACACCTCTTTAACGACTCGGCTGACTTTTTCTACCAGACTCCGATTATTAATATTGACCACTCGACCGCCAACGAACACTACGGCCAAGTGAACTTCGTTAATGTTACCGCCGCCTCCGTGGGCGAAGTTTGTCAGGAGATGATTTTACAGATAAACCCCGCCCTCCTGGACGCCGACATCGCCACCTCATTTTTAACCGGGATGATCAGCAAAACCAAAAGTTTCAAAACGCGCAGCGTCACTCCGAAGACTTTGGCCTCGGCAAGCCAACTGCTGGAAGCCGGAGCCCGTCGTGAGGAAATCATTCATCATCTCTATCGCACCCGCTCGGTGCCAACCTTGCGCCTGTGGGGCCGAGCTTTGGCCCGCCTCAAAAACGACCAAACACACAAACTGGTTTGGACTCTGCTTACCGCTCAAGACTTTGTTCATGCCGGAGCCGATGAAGCCGATTTGCCGGAGGTCATCGACGAGTTGATCACCACCACGCCGGAAGCCGAAACCGTACTCTTGCTTTACGAAAACGCCGCCCATCATATTTGCGGCATCTTGCGCGCCCATCCTCCGGCCCATGCCACCAAACTGCTCTCCACCTTTGGAGCCACTGGCAACGCCGAAGAGGCACGCGTCTGTTTGACGACCATGAGCTTAGTCGAAGCCGAACGCCGGCTTATTGATGGTCTGACGGGCTGAAAAACAAGCCTTCGTGATACAATAGCGCCGTATGGAGGATCAGATCAGCGCGCTTCTACGCGAGCACCAAAGCCTCAGCTGGATTCAACCTTTTTTATTTGATCATAAAGAGGCAAAACTTTTTTTGGTCGGCGGGGCGGTGCGCGACGCTTGTCTCAAACGTCAAACTAAAGATTTTGATTTTGTTCTTTCGGGGCTCAACAAAGATGCCATTGAAAAATGGTTCGGCGCCCACGGCGAAGTGGACTTCACCGGCAAAACTTTTGGTGTTTATAAATTCATCCCCGCGGTTGTCTCTTCACGCTTTCCCATTGAACCGATCGACATCGCCTTGCCGCGCACGGAGTCTTCCTTGCCTGACTCACAAGGCGGCTACCGCGAATTTGCCATCGAGGCCCGCATGGACTTGCCAATCGAGATGGATCTCGGCCGTCGTGACTTCACCGTCAACGCCATGGCCTATGACATCGGCGCGGGAAAACTGATTGATCCTTTCCACGGCTTGCGCGACATCAAGGCTAAAGTCATCCGCGCGGTCGGCGTGCCGACCGAGCGATTCCAAGAAGATTTGACGCGACTCTTGCGGGCCATCCGTTTTTCTTGCTCGCTTGGTTTCCACATCGAAGAAAACACCTGGAACGCCATCCACGATAGCGCCGCGCGCATCAACTATCTGAAAACTGATGACAGCTGGATCGTCCCCCGCGAAGCCGTTGGGCGAGAATTCTTAAAATCATTTTTGCATGATCCGGCTTGCACGCTCATTAAGTACGACGTTTCCGGATTGTTCGCTCTGCTTTTCCCTGAATTTGATTTGACGCGCGCCACCGCCCTGACCTCCGACGCCGCTGGACTGACTCCCCGCCTTTTGGTGGCCTTGTTTCTAAGCGCGGCAGATCCAATAGAAGCTCAACGTCGAGCCGACGAGTATCGCTTCTATCAATTTCCCAAAGACGGCCGCTGGCACATTGATCTTGAAGAAGTCATGTGGCTTTTGCGTTCAGCGCACGCCCTAGACGTCATCGAAGACCCATTGGCCATTCCTGGATCACTCTTTGAACGAATATTTTTGGGAGCCAAGGGTGAGGAACTCCTGGCGTTGATGCACCTAACCGGCAGCGCTCCACAAACAAAAATCACAGCCGTGCGTCAACGGATCAACGAGATCCGTCAGCGCCTCGGCGACGACATTCCTGAACTCTTGAATGGCGACAATCTGATCGCGGCAGGGATCAAACCAGGACCGGCCATTCGTGAACTCAAAAACAAAATCCGCGACGCCCAGTTTGCAGGAACTATTTCGACCAAACAAGAGGCAAACGATTATCTCAAAACTCTATTATAAACAGTGACAAACACCCAGGCGAAGACCCACGGCCAAATAAATCCTTCAATAAGCGCCACGGCGATCCCGCTGGCGTTCAATGTTTGATAGCCTGGATAGAGTCCTTGCAACCAAAGGGTTTGAAACTTTCCTTGCTCCGAATTTCCGCGCAGATAGACATCAGTCAACATCATTACGTTCAAAAACTCCCAACTAATTACCGCCGCCCAACCTGTCGCTTTAAGAGAGAGCTTGGTCATACCATCAAGTTTTTATTCGATCTATCAAGATCGCGCTGTGCGTGTAAAGCAAAACGCCCTGGATCCAAAACATGATCAAATTAACAGCGTGAGTCGATGGACTCAACCAGCCGGCGGCCAAGAAAAACCCGGCATTCATCACCATGCCCACCAGCAAAGCCAGGATGACAAGCCCCCGAGTGTAGGCCAGCAATCGCGATGACGCGCCACAAAACGAGACAACAATAGCGCCGACCATAATCACGGCGACGCCAACCTCCGCCCACTGCACCGCATATCCAAAAATCGCCGCCTTGTCCATCACTGGCCCCAACAAAAATTTTTGATACCAGGGATAGGGATTCTGCGAAGCAAAGACGGAAAGCGTCTTGCTCATGCCGTC
>JBBTSK010000117.1:0-1575 GCA_038078795.1 Patescibacteria group bacterium | reverse complement strand
CTGCTCGCTCACCAGAATCTCCAAACGGCATTTCATCGATCACCGCAAAGACGTCAGTTTGGGTGAACAAACTAATCATCAACGTACGCAAGTCTGGTGAAAGTTCTGTGGCGGTTGGATAGCCTTCAGCAACATATCTATTAATGAGAGGGTCGTCGTCAAAAGAATTCTGATCTTCTTCAATTCCGGCATTAGTAAAATCCACCGTGCCTAATTCGTTGAATTCTGTCCAAACTTCAGCAGCTGGCTCGGGTACTGGCGGCAATTTCCATAAAAGAAGTCCGCCGACGATAACGAGCACCACGAGCGAACCGATCTGCAAAGTGAGTTGTTTGGACATAGATTAGTTGATCATTGCTTTAAGATCGTCGACGGTGATTTGATCGAAGGAAGTGATAATGCGGTTGGTGGCTGACAAATCCAACGCAAATCTTGGATCATCGATGCCAATCACTTTCATCCCCGCGGCCTTAGCGCTCGCCACCCCTTTGGGCGCGTCCTCAAAAACAACGCAGGTTTGCGTATCGCAACCAAGACGCTTGGCCGCTTCGGAGAAAATATCTGGCGCGGGTTTATCGTCTCCAATATCATCGCCGCTAACAACCAGCGGGAAACGATCTTGCCAACCAACCGCAGCAAGCAATCGATCAACCACGCCGTGCCAGGAACTGCTAGCGATGGCAAAAGGAATATTGGCGGCAATAAGCGCATCAATAATGGTCTCTGCCCCTCGCGTCTTTTCAATCTTGGTTGAATCTACCAAACGCAAAAAGGTCTGCTCGAGCGGCGCGAGCATTTTCTCGACGTTAGCCGACAAACCAAACTCTTGCTTCAGCTCTTCGGCCACTTGATCAATCGGCGCGCGCATGATGCGATTGTAAATCTCGCGGTTGTACGGAAAACCGCCAGCGGTAAAAACCTCGGCTATTGTCGCCTCCCAAATCGGCATGGTGTCCACCAACGTCCCATCAAGATCAAAAATAACGCCTTGGAGCATAAGTGGAGAGCTTGTTATTCCGACTTCTTTTCCTTAAACTCCGCGTCGACGGGTTCGTCTTTTTTTGGTTCGTCGGAGGTGGTGCCGGGCGGAGTTGCGGCGTCAGGCTGTGCTTGATACATCTTCGCACCGATTTTTTGCGCGACGTTAGTAAGTTCATCAGCCGCTTTTTTGATGGCTTGGTGATCGTCGCCATCTTTGACCGCCTTAAGAGCGGTCAGTTTTTCTTCAACCTCGGCTTTTTCTTCGGCCGTGACTTTGTCACCCGCTTCCTTCAACATTTTTTCCGTAGTGTAGATCATGGTGTCAGCCAAATTTTTGTGTTCAATTTGTTCGCGCTTTTTCTTGTCTTCCTCGGCATGCGTTTCCGCGTCTTTTTTCATGCGCTCGACTTCCTCCTTTGACAAACCCGTCGAGGAAGTGATCGTAATCTTTTGCGAAGTGTTGGTGGCTTTGTCCGTGGCCGAGACGTGCAAAATGCCGTTGGCGTCGATGTCAAATTTGACTTCGATCTGCGGCACGCCGCGAGAAGCCGGAGGAATACCAGCCAGGGAAAACTTACCAAGCGTTTTATTGTC
>JBBTSK010000116.1:0-4960 GCA_038078795.1 Patescibacteria group bacterium | reverse complement strand
AAATCGTACCGATCTCGGTGCAAGTGATGGGCAAACATCGTGGCACAATTCAGGCTTCACCCGAAGCACGTCAAGACGTCGTCGAAGCCTTGGCCAAAGCCGACGTCAACGTCAAAAAATGGCTCGACGGGCAGACGATCAAAAAAGTGATTTATATTCAAGGTAGAACAATTAATTTCGTGATGTAGGGGCAGGTCTCCGTGCCTGCCCCAGTTGTTATGCGCATTGTTGTTGTTGGAACGGGCTACGTTGGCCTCGCCTGCGTGGGGTTTACCGAGTGGGGACATCATGTCATTGGTGTTGATATTGATGCTGAAAAAATTGCGCTATTGAATTGCGGGGAGATGCCGATTGCGGAGCCTGGTTTGTCTGATTTGGTTGCCAAAGGTATGTCGTCGGGATTGTTGACGTTTACTACCGACCTCGTCGAAGTAATGAAAGGCGCGGATGTTTGTTTCGTTTGCGTCGGCACGCCGTCGTTGCCGGGTGGAAGCGTTGATTTGCAATACATTGAGTCGGCGGTGGCGTCCGTTAAAAAATATATCGAATCGACGACGGCCTTGGTGATCAAAAGTACGGTTCCGGTTGGTACTTGCGCGCGACTGGGCGCGGCGTCGAATCCAGAATTTTTGCGCGAGGGGAGAGCGGTGCAAGATTTTTTGCATCCTGATCGGGTGGTGATTGGATCAAGCGACGAACAAACGACGAAAAAACTTCTTGAGCTTTACGCCTCGGCCGATGCTCCTAGACTGACGATGTCAACGGCGTCATCAGAACTGACGAAGTACGCGGCTAACGGATTTTTAGCGACCAAGATTTCTTTTATCAACGAGATTGCCGCCATTGCCGAAAAGGTTGGCGCTGACATCCGCGATGTCACAAAAGCGCTCGGTCTCGACCCGCGCATTGGTCCGCATTTTTTGCGTGCCGGCATCGGTTATGGTGGATCATGTTTTCCTAAAGATACGGAGGCACTCATGAAGATTGCTGATTTGCACGAAATGGATTTTGAAATTTTACGCGCGGCCAGTGTGGCCAATGATCGTGCGCGGCAAAGGTTTGTCGACAAAGTTCTCGCGTCCGTTGGAGCGAATCCTAAACTCGCTGTCTGGGGTTTGGCTTTCAAAGCGCAAACCGACGATGTGCGAAAGTCCGCGGCGATCGATGTGATCGAACTTTTGCTTGCCAAAGGCGCCGTCATCACGGCCTATGATCCGTCGGCCGTGGACAACGCTCGACGAATCCTCGGCGACCGCGTCAGCTACGCGGCTTCAGCAAACGACGCAATTCAAGGCGTTGAAGCGCTGCTCATTCTCACGGAATGGCCGGAATTTCGCGAAATTTTTATCAAAAAAAATCCCTTGTCATTTAGTGACGGGTTGAAAATTTTTGACGGGCGGAATTTATTGGCGGATTTGGATTTACCGAATTATGTTGGCGTTGGGCTGGGGCGCTAGATTTCGCCAGCCGTCATGGCAGTTGAGCTTTGTCTTGATTGCTTTTTTGTTTGGCGTGGCGGCGCACTCGTGGATTGGAGCGCCGTTGCCAGCTGAGATATTGCTTATCATCGGGCTTGTTGTTTTGACCGTCGGTTTGATTTTGCTCGGGCGTCGTTTTGCGATCGTCTTTTTTGTTTTGTCTGCTTTGCTGTTCGGCCTCGCTCGTTATGCCATCAGTTTTCCGACGACAGGTTCGTCATCGGTGGCCAGTTTTATCGGCGGTGAAGCAAGAATCGAAGGCACAATCGTCAATGACCCGATGTCATCGGGAGAGCGCCAAGAAGTCATCCTCGATGAGCTGATCGTAAACGGCAACGTGACGGAAAATAAATTGATCACTTATCTTCAACGCTACCCAGAACTCGATTACGACACGCGCATTTCTTTTCGCTGTCAGCTCGACGCGCCCAAGCCGTTCGACAGTTTCGCTTACGATCGTTTCTTGCTTCGTGTCGGAATCGTGGCGACGTGCTTTTCGTATGACGAGCCGATGATTGTCTCGGCGCCGAGTTTCAGTTTGCGCGGGACGATTTACACTTTACGTTCCGCGATTCAAACGCTCCTTAACCGCGCCCTTCCCGAACCAGAGTCCAGCATTTCGGCCGGGCTGTTGCTCGGCATTAAAACTCTCCCAGACAAACTCTCTGCTGACTTTCGCAAGATCGGCGTCTCCCACATTTTTGCCGCCTCAGGATCAAACGTGGCCATGCTTCTCCTCGTCCTCACGAGCGCCGTGGCTTACATTGTCCGTCGTCAAAAAGCTTTTTGGTTTTTGCTTGGCGCGGTGGTGATTTACATCATCATGGCTGGAGCCGAAGCCGCGGTTGTCCGTGCCGGCATCATGGCCGTGACCGTCCTCCTTGCCACTCACTCCGGCCGCGCCACCTCGCCACGTAATCTCATCCTGCTGGCCGCCGCGGTGATGCTCGCCACCAACCCACGTTTGCTTCGCGACGACGTCGGCTTTCAGCTTTCCATGTTGGCTACCACCGGTATAGCCGTCCTCTCCACGCGCCTTAATAAAACTTTCGCCTTTATCCCCAAAGCCATCGGCCTGCGTCAAGCCATGGCCACCACCATCTCAGCAACGTTGTTCACTCTGCCGATTATGCTCCTCAACTTCAATCAATTCTCCTTACTTTCGCCCATCGCCAACCTGTTGATTTTGCCGCTTGTCCCTTACGCCATGGCGACTTCAGCCATCGCCGCCCTTGCCGCCGCCATCCATCCAACCTTCGGCGTTTTTGTTGGAGGACTGGCTTGGGGCGTCGAGCGTTTGATCATCGTTATTGCTTCGGTTTTAGCCGCCATTTGATTATGCGCCATTTGAAAAAGTTAAAACCTTTTTTTGCAATCATTATTCTGACCGCTGTTTTGGTTTTCAGTCAGTGGTCGTACGCCGGTCATGCCTTTGGACGCGGTCGTTTGATCGTTTGGTTTTTTGACGTCGGCCAAGGCGATGCTATTTTTATTGAAACGCCGTCAGGTCATCAGATGTTGATTGACGGCGGACCTGGCGACGTAGTCATCAGCAAATTGGGGAGCGTTATGCCGTTTTGGGATCGCGCCATTGATGACGTTTTGTTGACTCATCCGCACGCTGATCATCTTGATGGTTTGGTAGACGTGGTTGATCGCTATCGCGTCAGTCGCGTCTACATTAGCGGTGTGGATTTTTACACTCCGCTCGGGCCGGAGTTTTACGCGCGCGTAAGCGACGGCGAAACAGTCATTGACGTTACTAGTCCGCAAGAGATTGATTTGGGCGGAGGAGTCATCTTGCGTTTGTTGTATACGACCTCGTCGCTTGTCGGTCGTCAGATCGACGACGCTAATGCTTCATCTCTCGTCGGACTTTTGACGTATGGAGAGACTTCGGTTTTGTTGACTGGTGACATCACCGCGGAGCGTGAAGCAGAAATTGCCGTCCAACTTGATGCGCCTGTCGACGTCCTCAAAGTCGCTCATCACGGCAGTGCCTATTCTTCGACGATGGATTTTCTCAACGTCGCCAAACCGCAAGTTGCCGTCATCTCCGTTGGCGCCGACAACGACTACGGCCACCCCGCCGCCTCCACCCTCGATCGCTTGCGTGCCATCGGCGCCGCGGTTTTGCGTACCGACATAGACGGCGACATTCGTCTTATCTCCGACGGCCTCGAACCAACCCTTGCCAAGCTTCCTCTCTAGTGTTATTCTTATCCCAATAAAATTTTCTATGGCTCAAATTCAACGCACACTTATTCTGGTCAAGCCTGATGCCCTGCAACGCGATCTCGTCGGCGAGATCGTCCATCGTTTTGAGCGTAAAGGACTCAAAATCATCGGCATGAAGATGATTCAGCTCGGCGACGCCATGCTTGACTCGCACTACGCCCACATTGCCGACAAGCCGTTTTACGCCGACGTCAAACAGTTCATGATGTCCTCGCCAGTTATTGCCATGGTGCTCGAAGGGGTCGAAGCCATCAGTGCCGTGCGTCTAATCCTCGGGCCGACCAAAGCCTACGAAGCTGATGCCGGATCGATTCGTGGCGACTTGGCAATTGCCGTGGCTTCTAACTTGGTGCACGCCTCTGATTCTCTTGAAAACGCCAAAGCCGAAATCGACCGTTTCTTTGATCCCTCGGAAATTTTCACCTACCAAAAAGTCACCGACAAGTTTTTCGCCGAATAACCCGCCGTTATCGTTATCCACACAGCTGGCGGATAACCTTGCGCATTAACTGTGTGTAACTTTTTTGACGGCGCTTTTCAGATTGGTATGCTAACTATGTCTCAGGGTCAGTCGGGTTTGGTCTTGGAACAACGATGCATTTAAGGGCTCCGTCTGCCGAAGCGTCAAGCGAAAGCGAAGGAGTCTGCACCAGGGTTCGCTCGTAGGAACGATAGCCACGGATGTCTTGGGGGACTGCCCCATGAGAAGTCATAAGGAAGTCATCTGTACCTGTCGTCCCCCTTTGAGAAGGGACAAATTCCAGACTCATCTATAACCAGACCACCCGATTGATCCCTGAGGCACCAGAAAAAACTTTTTTATAGGGCCGTCTTCGTTGTTGCGGGGCCCCGCCACTTCCTTGACGTACATTTAGGGTACGTCTCGGAAGCTGGCTCCCCGCGCCTAGAATACGTCTCCTATAAAAAAGTTTTTGTTATATAATGAGAGTGTGTGTTGCGAAATCTTTTTACCGACCAAGAATGGAAGACGCTCCGACGACTGGATCATCCACACAAGATCCAGAGTTTTTTGAATCAACTGCCGACTAATTTTGAAGTTGACGGCGACGAATGCAAATCACCGCGGCGGGTTCTAGCCAAAGGCAACGCCCACTGCATGGAAGGAGCGATGTTGGCGGCCCTGGCTTTGCGCGTCCACGGGGAGCGTCCGTGGGTCCTTGACTTGACCTCGCGGCGGGACGATGACGACCACCTCCGGAGCGCACGCGAAGCGCACGGGGAGG
>JBBTSK010000115.1:5857-9310 GCA_038078795.1 Patescibacteria group bacterium | reverse complement strand
GTCGACGATCGAGGTCGATCTGCGCTACGCCACCACCCGCAACTTCCTCGGCATCGCCTTCTACGACGACCCCACCTGCTACGTCACCCGGGAGACTGCCGAACGCCTCAAGGCGGCCGAGGCAATCGTCGAGGACGCCGGCTACCGACTGCTCATCTGGGACTGCAAACGGCCGCTCGAGGTGCAACAGAAGATGTGGAACGCCTGCGTCCGTGCGCACAACATCGAACACTGCGCCGGCCTGGTGGCCAACCCCGAGGTCTCGCCTTCCCGCCACACCTACGGCAAGACCGTGGACGTGAGTCTGGCGCCTCTCTTCCCCGCTTTCGGTGGTGATCCCATGCCCACGGCCTACGACTCGGGGCTCTACCCCGACGACGCCGCCGAGGACAAGACCCGCGCCCGCCCGCCGATGCCCAGCTCGACGGTCAAGCCCGAACTCTGGTCGGACGCCCAGTTCGCCCACTACGAGCTTCTCCGCGGTGCCATGACCGCCGCCGGATTCACAACGATCGGCTCCGAGTGGTGGCACTTCGAAAGCGACTGACATCATTCTACGCGACTCAACAAGCCCGCCCCTGATCTACATCAGGGCGGGCGCTTCGTTATTAAAAGCATCGAACCCCTAGCCACGTCGGGCTGGGGTTCGGAAGAGACCGTCGGACGTGACGTCTAGCTGAAGCTGCCTTCGTCCTCACGGGGCTTTGGCGAACTGGCCTCATCGCGATAGAAGAAGGTGACGGCCACGCAGAGAGCCATGAAGCCAGTGATGATTGTCGACGGCATGATGGCTACGAAGAGGATGAAATCCAGAAAGGACATAGTCGCTCCAGGTTGCGTCGACTTTATACCAAGTCATGGTCTCTGACAATAGCTGATTCCGATGGGGTGAATGTTTTGAAAAATTTAATGGTTTAAATTGTATCAGATAGTCCGCTATTTGTCTCAATTTATAACAAACGCTTCATGAAAATAATACATCCGACCGGATGTATTATTTTTCGACAACCAGAAAGGCGCTGATCCAATCAGATGATTTCAAAAGTTTAATTAAATTTTTAACGTCCGCAAGCACGTCGTGTCGCGAGATCCAGACACTGTCATGCAGTCGCGTAAAGTGAGCGCGTTTTAGTAGCTCACGAAAAGCCAAGCGTGCGTGTCTGGCGCGTTCGGGAAAGTCAAAACTCACAAGACATAACCGGTCAAGGGGCAATTTTTTCTTCGTGGCGACGATGCGTTCTTTTAAAACATAAGCTTGCCCGTCATCTGTGAGTTCAAGAACAACTCGCGTCCCCTTTTGCCGATCGCGAATCATTCTTTTCTTTCTAAGCTGCTTCAAGAGAGCAGCCTCGCGGCGCTTTTCAAAGTGGTCAGCCATAGCTCGGGCTGCTGCAAGATTTCCACCATACTTGAGCGCTAAGGCGGCTTCACCAGGCGTTGCCGTCATCGCGTCGAGCATGTCAGATAAAAAGTTGAGCGTTTCTTTTCCCGCCGGTCCCAAAAACGGTTTTCTAACTTTCTTTTTTTCTACATTCTTTCGGCGAGTCATAGATAGTTTACATAATACATCCGGCCGGATGTATTACTTACAGTCGGTCAAATCGCGCCTTGATCTTTGGAAATAGTTTCAGTGGGTTCAAAGCCGCGGAAAAATTTACGATGCATGGAGGATACAAAGTCGATCATCTCTGGAGTCTTCAAAAGCCAAGCCACTCCTCCGTAGACCACAAGTCCAACGCCGCCGGCGATCAAACCTTGGAATAAGACGCCAAAAAACGTGTCGTTTCGAATCACAGCCACAACCACGGATTTCATCAACTGAATAGTGACGCCGGCAAAAATAGCGGCGATGGAAATACGAAAAAGCGATTGCAAAATTTCCGGTTCACGGAGTGATCCGACTTTGATGCGCAAGGTGATCCAGAGAATTGAGACGTTGACCAAGGCGGCCAGCGAGAAGGCCAACCCAAGTCCAGCCACGCCAAACTCGCGCACGAAAAGCATGGCGGCGACAACGGTAAATAAGGCGTTGATGAGGCCGGCCACAAACGGCGTGACCGTGTCGCGGTAAGCATAGAAGGCGCGGGCCAGCAAAAAGACCAAGCCTTGGGCAAAGAAACTTAAAGTGAAAAACGCCAGCGTGTCGGCGGTCTTAATCGTCTCCTCCCAACCAAATTCCCCCGCTCCGACTACCACGCGGACGATCTGGGCGCGAAGCAAAAGAAAAACAACGGTGGCCGGGATGATGAAAAATAAAATTTGCCGCACCGTTTGCGACAGCGTTTCGGTAAAACCGTCGGTGTCGTTTTTGGCCGCGGACTCGGAGAGCGCGGGAAAAGCGGCAATGGCAAAGGAAACGGCCACCACGCCGACGACGAAACACTGGATGGTGTAAGCGAATTGAAAAATCGTCACGGAGCCGGCGGCGAGTGTGGTAGCGATCATTACCAGAATGACGTTGTTGAGTTGGTTGACGGCCACGCCCATAGTGCGCGGGACCATCAACCGGCCGATCTCTCGAGCGTCGGCATCACGCGGACGCCAAAGAAAACGATAGCGATAGCCAGCCGAACGCACCCCAAAATACTGCAAGGCAAAATGCAATGCCGCGCCAATAACCACGCCCCAAGCCAAACCAATCGGGCCCATCGACTTGGTCAAAACCACGGCGCCAAAAATAATGCCCAGGTTGTAGAGTATCGGCGACAGCGAGTAGATCAAAAAGCGTTTCATCCCCTGCAAGGCTGATCCGTAGACAACAGACAAGGCCAACAGCCAGTCGGAAATAAGCATCACTCTGGTGAAGGCCGTGACCATTGTTAATTTAGCGTCGCTGAAGGTTGGGGCGATGATGTGAGCGATCTGCGGAGCAAAGAAAAAGAGCCCGAGCGAGGCGACCAGCAAACTAATGCCGATTAAATTAACGATCACGTTGACTAAATTCCAAGCTTTATTTTTTCCACCAAGCCCGCGATAGTGCTTAGTGAAGAGCGGAATAAAGCTGGCCGATAAAGCGCCGATCACTAAGAGACTAAACAGCAAGTCGGGTACGAGAAAAGCGGCATAGTAAGAATCGAGGACCGCTCCGGCGCCAAATTGACCGGCGAGGATGCGGTCGCGGATAAAGCCGGCCAGACGAGAGCCAAACGAAAACGCGGCAACAATAGTCGCGGCGCTGGCGATTGTTTTCGTTTCTTGACTGAGGAAGCGGATCATACCCGAGTGCGGGCGAACAAGCCGAGAGAAATGAGGCACAAGATGACCAGGCCGCCCAAAAGCATTTTGAGATAAGGATTTCCAAAGTTAAAAAAGGAAACGGAAATTTCCGTGGTGTCGACGGCGGTTTGACCGTTGGCGTCAGTGACTGTCAGAGTTACTTGGTAGTCGCCAAAGGCGCGGTAGGCATGATCGACCTCCGACCGGCTGGAGCTGACGCCGTCGCCGAAGTCCAAT
>JBBTSK010000115.1:0-5847 GCA_038078795.1 Patescibacteria group bacterium | reverse complement strand
TCCCATTGATAACGATAAGCTTCACCGGCGAACCCGCGCACCTTGAAGCGGTAGGCGTTCCAAGCGGTTTGTTCGTATTGGAAAATGGCGTTTGGGGAAATTTGCAAGTCGCTCAAAACGGCCCCGTTGCTGGAGGCGGGGTCAGACGCGGCTTCTGTCGTCGCGTCTGCTTGATCTGTCGTCTTCGAGGTCGTTGCCGAGGCGTCTGTATCTGTAGTAGCAGCCGTTGTCTCGGACGTGGCAGTGGTTGTGACCGCTTGAGGTTCAGGAGCTGGGATCGGCGCGCCGGTGATGGCTGGATCATTTGGAGCGTAATCGCTGGGATCAGTCACCCCGTCGCTGTCACTATCGGCTTTCAAAGGATTTAAGCCAATCTCTGTTTCCACCGAGTCAGACAAAGTATCGTTGTCATCGTCGCTGTCACAAGCGTCGCCAGCTAAATCGCCATCGGTGTCGACTTGGGTAGAATCAGCCGTGGTTGGACAGTCATCTTCGTCATCAATGACGCCGTCATCGTCAGCGTCTTGAACTGGAGTGTAGAGCGAAGACAAGACGACGTCGTTACTGGGATTTTCGTCAGCAGGATCAGTGCCGCGAATTTCGGCGCGCACGTTGAATGTCCCTTCCGGCACGACAAAATCCACGTAAATTTCTTCGTCTGTTCCGCCAGCGCGGACGGAAATAACTTGACTACTGCCGATGGCTTGCTCGCCTTGCATGAAGTAGACATAGCCGGACACGTCGACGGAACCAAGATTACGAACTCGAGCGTAGATGCGAACTGTCTGCCCAGTCACTAAAATATCTTTGGAAAAAGTAATATCGCCGTTGTTGCGAAATCCCAGGTCGGCATTAAAAGCGGCGGCTGAATCGGCCATGAAAAACATCCCGACCAGGAGAACTAGAAATAATGAACGTCGCATAGAGTAGTGGATTTTCTAAATTTAAAAATCCAAGTTATTTTTTCTTATAACCAAAGGTATAATTGAAAATGTTGCTTCGTACCGGACCCAAGGTCATGAAGTGGGCTTCGGCAAAGGCGTATTTGACGGCGATCTCCAGGCGGCCATCGCGATCGAGCCGACGAACCGAGACCGGCACTTTGGCCGCGCGCAAAATTCCGAACGTCCCAACTCGCTGGCCGCGCAAAACATAGTCGTGATCCTCGCAAAAAACCACTGTTTCATCAAACCCGTTAATCTCCTGATGTTTGTCGCGGCGAGTGAAGATACAAAATCCCGGGGCATGTGGATGGATTTGAGCCAAGGCACGGGTGTAGATGTTGTAAAAATCGTGGAAGACGCGGTCGACAAGCTTGTCGGACAGAGGCAGAACGTCGCAGGTGGCGAAATCCAATCCACGCTCGATAAACTCGCCGAGACACGATTGCAAAAAATCCGTTGAAGACAAGTTGACGTCAGCGTCCAAAAAAAGCAGATACTCGCCAGTGGCCGCCGCGGCGCCGCGATTGCGCCCTGGCCCGGGCATTCCGCCATCAACTACTCGCGCGCCGAAAGATTCTGCAATCGCTCGAGTGCGATCGCTTGACCAAGCGTCAGCGACGATAATTTCTTTGGGCTGAAGGGTTTGCTGACGAATCGATTGCAAAAGAATCGGCAAATACTCCTCCTCGTTTTTGGTTGGGATGACAATGGATAACATAACGAAGGAATGATACCATGAGCGGCAACCTATGCCAAAAGTCCAGGCTAAACCTTTATGTCCCTACTTCGGCGTTTGCGGTGGATGCGCTCTGCAAAATGTGGCTTATGCCGATCAGGTGGAGGATAAACGCCAGGCGATTGATGACGCTTTGGCCGCGGCAGGTTTTGACATTCGTCTCGAGACGATCATCCCTTGTCCCGAGCCGTACTATTATCGCAATCGCATGGACTATCCGTTTGGTTATCAAGGGGAGTTGGGTTTGAAAGCCAAAGGCAAGTGGTGGAAAACGCTGGATTTGGAAACGTGTTTTTTGTTGTCAAAAGAGACGCCGGAGATTTTGTGTCGGGCGCGGGAGTGGACCAAGTCGAGCGCTTTGCCGTTTTGGAACGTCAAAACAAATCAAGGGTTTTTTCGCTACTTGGTGATTCGCGAAGGAAAAAATACAGGTGAAAGGATGATTATGTTGGTGACTTCGGATCAGGCGACGTTATCCGACGAACAAAAAAAATCATTCGTTGCTTTGTTTGACAATATGGCTTCGTCGATTCTAATCGGCGTCAATGCCTCCATCACGGATTTATCTATTCCGCAGACAATCGAAACACTCAAAGGTAATCCATATTTGACTGAGTCAGTCAACGAAATCATCTATCGCATCCAGCCAGCCAGTTTTTTTCAAACCAACACGTTAATGGCCGCAGAGTTGCAAAACACTGTCTTGGAGTTTTGTGGCGACGTCGTCGACAAACGTGTCATGGATTTGTATTGCGGCGCTGGATTTTTCTCTTTAGCTCTGGCGAAATCGGCAACGTCGGTCGTTGGGGTTGAGCTTGATGTGGCGGCGATTACGGCGGCCAAGGTCAATGCCAAAGTTAATGGAATCACCAATGTCAGTTTTTTGGCATCAAAAGCCGAGGAATATGACTGGATCAGGGACGAACCAAACGTGGTGATCATCGATCCTCCACGCTCGGGATTGCACAAAACCGTCCTCAATACCTTGACCAAAGCGCTTCCGGAGCGTATCGTCTACGTCTCCTGCAAATATCAAAAACTTATTGAGGAGTTACCGGCCTTCCTGCCTTATTACAAAGTGACAAAAGTGCGGGCGCTAGATTTATTCCCCCAAACGCCGCATGTGGAAGTCGTGGTGCAATTAACCAAATTATGAAATCTGGATTCGTAGCCATGATCGGACGATCAAACGTGGGCAAGTCAACTTTGCTCAATGCTTTGGTTGGCTCCAAAGTGGCGATCACCACTCCTAAGCCGCAAACCACCCGCCGTCCGGTGCAAGGGATCGTCACTGAAGAGCGCGGGCAGATTGTTTTTGTCGACACACCGGGAGTGATGCAGGTGGCTCGCGACGCCTTGACTAAACGATTGCTCCAGTACGTCAAAGAATCTTTGCGCGACGTTGATGTCATTCTTTACGTCGTCGATCCGACACGGGCAATCGGCAATGAAGAGCATCAAGCGCTCAAACTGATCGAACACATCGTCGCGCCTAAATTTTTGGTGATTAACAAAATTGACGAACTGGTTATTCCTTTTCTCGACACCTACCGCGATTTGGGGTCCAAGTTTGACGCGGTGTTTGAAGTCTCCGCCTTGCGCGGCAGTAATCTCAAACCGCTCAAGGATGCGATTTTTGATCGACTGCCCGAAGGCGAGTTTTTCTATCCGGAGCACCAATTCAGCAATATGCCGCATGAGCAGTGGGTAGCGGAATTGATTCGAGAAAAATTATTTTTGCGCTTGCGTCAGGAAGTACCTTATGCCGTGCACGTGGAGGTGGAAACGATTGAAGAGCGACCGAACGATATGACCTACATCGCTGCCACGGTCTACACCAACCAAGACCGCTACAAAAATATGATCATCGGCAGTGGCGGGCACGGGATCAAAGAAGTTGGGCAATCAGTGCGCAAAGAATTGGAAGGCGTAACCCAGCGAAAAATTTATCTTGATCTGCACGTTGAATTTGATCCTGATTGGGTGCGACGGATGGGGTAGTGGTCGGGTCACCCGACCCTTATTTCGTCGGCTCGCCAAATTGCCCTTTGGCCCAAGCACGCAAATCCTTTTCTTCCATTCCTCCGCAAACGAACTTTTTTGACTCGGTATTCAAGAAAAACGGCACTCCGCCGCACAGCCCGCAGTCAAGCTCATCCAACTTGGCGGCGTTTTTTGTATCATGCCAAACTTCGAATTGCTCAATTTTGACTCCTTCCTTTTTTAACTTCTCCACTAATGGCGCCATGCGGACGCAGTGTGGACATTCGGCGCCGTAAAACTCCAATAAGGCCATAAAGTGCGTGAGAGTGCTTCGTCGGCCGGTTGCCTTCTCGCAAAGACAAAAGTTAGATGCTAAGATTCTATCATATGACGACTTCTACCAAAATACTCATCGGTGCCTTTGTTATTCTGGTCGTGGCTTTGCTCGTTGGCCAACGGTTGGGATTCGAGTTTGCCGGCGGATCTGGTTTCCACGCGCCGCTGTCGTTGCAACGTCTTGAGACTGTCGGAACGGTCACGGAAACGCGCGACAATATTAGTGGACCCGTTTCCGATAACCCGCCACGCGGAGCAACCATTGCCACCGATGTCGCCTCTCGGGCGAAGTTTTCTCAAGGATCACTGACGCTCTGGATGAGTGAGGATACAGTCTTGCAAATCAACAAACTTGAAACCGACAGTGTTGAGTTTCGGATCATCAAGGGACGGATAATTATTTCCAATGGCAAGCGATCACGACAAGTTACGGTCATAACGGACAAAACGCAAACGACGTTTACAGAAGCCGATATTTCCATCGTCAACTATGATTTCCTACAAAAAGTTTCTGTTATTCCCCTTTCTGGTTCCTTTACCGCCAGTGTAGATGGCGGATCATCCGTGACCACACCCATGCCAGTAGATATTTCTGAAGCCGAAGCAACGATCACTTTTACCAACTTCAGCCCATCCGGTAGCGCGGCACAAGAATTTTACGCTTGGTTTAATCGCTGATTAACTCGCTGATCCTTGAGCGAAGCCGAGGACCTGTCTGAGCCAGGCCGAGGGTCGTTACGGTGGCTTGCGGTCTGCAGGCACGAAGGCCGGTCGTCCCGACCGGCGGGACGAGGCGAGTTCCGCAGGCAAGCGGAGCAGCCACGAGTGAGGATCAGCGAGTTAAACTATAATTCAAACGATTGATGATACTCCGGGATAATGACCTCGGTTTGCAACTCGTGGCGCAGATGCTCGGCGAATAATTCTTTGTCTGCCGCGTCACCGTGAACGAGAAAAATTTTCTTTGGCACCTCCCCTTCCGTTGGCTTGAGCCAGCGGGTTAATTTATTTTTATCGCCATGAGCGGAAAAAGCGCCGATGGCTTTCATCTTGGCCTTGACCTCGACGCGCTGGCCGAAAATGGTCACCTCTTTAGCTCCTTCGTAGAGCGTGCGCCCAAGCGTCCCTTTGGCCAAGTAACCAATGATGAGCAGGGTGGTCTTGGGATCAGGCAAGTACTGAATTAAATGATGAAAAATGCGCCCGCCGGTCATCATTCCAGAGCCCGCAATAATGACTTTGGGTTTGGGTGTGCCATTGATGCGCCTAGATTCCTCGGCGGAGAGCGTCTCGCGCAAACCAGGAAACGAGAAGAAATCGCGATCAGGTTCGGAAAGAATGGGGCTTTCAAAACGCAAATAGTGTTGGAAGTGACGATAGATGGCCGTAGCTTTGATCGCCAGCGGGCTGTCGAGGAAAATAGGGATCGGTTTGTTGTGACGCAGGGTTGGGAGGAGGCGGTCAATTTCGTAAAGCAGCTCTTGGGTGCGTTCGATGGAAAAGGCTGGGATAAGCAAAACACCGCCGGCTTCTAAAGTTTCCACAATGATCTTACGAAGCTTTTGGCCTCGCGTGGCCATTGGTTCGTGTTCGCGAGCGCCGTAGGTTGATTCGCAGACGACGAAGTCCGCTCTCGACAACGGGTCTGTCTCGGGCAGGATAGGGACGTCGTCATTTCCAATATCCCCCGAAAAAACGACGCGCTTTCCTTCGACATCGACACTGACAAACGCAGAGCCAAGCACATGACCCGCGTCATGAAACATGATTTGACAATCGCCAATCGTGAACGAAGCATGATAACTCGTTGGATGACAACGCTCTTGCACGACTTGCAGATCCTCCGGC
>JBBTSK010000114.1:0-4589 GCA_038078795.1 Patescibacteria group bacterium | reverse complement strand
ATTTGTTTTGGGTCATCCGTCGATGGATTGGTTGCCAGATGAGGTGCGTCGGCGTGAGGGTCTTATTGATCTCCCAACTGCCCTGCGTCAGATTCATTTTCCAGATAATCTAGACGCCACTGAAGTGGCTAAGAAGAGATTGCAGTTTGATGAGTTATTTTTGTACGAGCTGGCGCATTTGCGATCGCGCGAGGATTTGAAAAAATTGAAGGCGCCGGTTATTGTCGAAGCGATCGACGAAGTTAAGAAGTTTGTTGAGAGCTTGCCGTTTGATTTGACCGGCGCGCAACGCAAAGCCGCGTGGCAGATCATTCAGGACATGGCGCGGAGCGAACCGATGAGTCGACTGCTCGAGGGCGACGTTGGGTCAGGCAAAACGTTGGTGGCGGCTATGGCTGCTTTGAACGCGGTGGCTTCAGGGCATCAAACGGCTATTTTGGCGCCGACGGAGATTTTGGCGGAACAACATTATCGGACGTTGTCTCGCCTTTTGGATGTACAGGCGGGCCGATGTGCCCGCCCTGGCCAGGGCGACCACGCAGGGTCGCCCGTACTTTTAACCCGATCTCATGGCAAAGATCGACTTGATGATATCGCGAACGGCACGGTCAAAATCATCGTCGGTACGCACGCTCTGCTTGAGGACAAGGTGGCGTTTCATAAATTGGGGTTGGTAGTGGTTGATGAACAGCATCGGTTTGGGGTGAAGCAAAGGCAGGCGATGACGACGAAGAGTGGAGAGGATATTGTTCCGCACTTATTGTCTATGACGGCGACGCCAATTCCGAGGACGTTAGCGCTGACGTTGTATGGGGATTTGGATATTTCGGTGTTAGACGAGATGCCGAAAGGGAGAAAGATGATTAGGACGAAGTTGGTGCGGCATGATGGGAGCGATGC
Source organism: Patescibacteria group bacterium (assembly GCA_038078795.1). Lineage (GTDB taxonomy): Bacteria > Patescibacteriota > Patescibacteriia > UBA9934 > CAMTUG01 > CAMTUG01. Next base: position 3,689 of record JBBTSK010000114.1, on the reverse strand, counting down.
TGTGTTTGAGGAAGTGCGTCGCGAGCTGGACGCGGGCAGGCAAGCGTTTTTTGTTTGTCCGTTGATTGATGTGTCAGACGAGATCGAAGCCAAGTCGGTCATCGAGTTAGCAGAGAGCCTAAAAAAAGGCCCGCTCAAAGAATACAAGCTGGCAGTTTTACATGGGCAGATGAAGTCAGAGGAGAAGCAAAAGATTATGCAAGCGTTTTGTGATGGGAAAATCGACGCGCTTGTTTCGACGACGGTGATTGAAGTCGGTGTCGACGTGCCCAACGCCACAGTGATGTTTGTCGAGGGCGCGGAGCGGTTTGGTTTGGCGCAACTGCATCAACTGCGCGGCCGCGTTGGACGATCCGACTTGCCGTCGTTTTGCTATTTGCGTCCATCGGGCTTTGTGCCTGAAGCGACCTATGCTCGACTGCGAGCCTTGGTGGAATGTCAAAATGGGTTTGAACTAGCGGAACGTGATTTGGCTTTGCGCGGACCGGGTGATGTCTACGGCACGGTGCAATCAGGATTTCCTGGATTCAAGTTGGCTGATTTATTTGATGCGCCGATGATTGCTCGCGCTCGAAATAGTGCATCGGACCTTTTAAGAAAAGATGCGGGGTTGGTGGAGCATCCGGAAGTGCTGGCGCGGCTTGGAGAGTACGTGCGTCGGATACACTTTGAGTAGGAAGCGAGGCAGCTTCAAAAGCCTCTTTGCTGATTTCCGGAGTACAGAGTGCTAGTTTTCTGCTCTACTTAGTTTAAATAAACAACTCTGTACTCCGGAAACCGCGAAACGACCATTTAGAGGTCCTTGACATGCTTAATTTCTTTCGGAGACACAACTTTTTTCATCCCAAACCGTTCCGCCTCCCGCACCCGCCGATCCATAAAAGGTACCGATCGTACTTCTCCCGACAGTCCAACCTCTCCCATGACCACAGCGTCAGCAAAGGCTGTGTTTTTCTTCGCAGAAATAATTGCCGCGATCACGGCCAAGTCAGCCGCCGGTTCGGTCAATTCGATGCCGCCGACGACGTTCACATAAACATCTGATTGATCAAGCCCGACGTTTCCATGGCGATTGGCGATAGCGATCAATAATTGCAAACGATTGAGATCAAAGCCAACCGCGCGTCGAACAGGGTAGCCGAACGAAGTTTTATCGACCAAAGCCTGGACTTCGACTAAGAGCGGTCGATTGCCTTCCATCACACAAGTCACCACCGACCCAGGTCCAGCCAGCCGTTCAGACAAAAAGCGTTTGGACGGATCTTCCACGTTTTGCAATCCGTCGCCGGTCATCTCAAAAATCCCAACCTCGTTGGTCGAACCAAAACGATTTTTTATTGCGCGCAATAACCGATAAGCATGGCTGGCATCGCCTTCAAGCGACAAGACGACGTCGACGAGGTGCTCCAACATTTTTGGCCCAGCAACGGAGCCGTCTTTGGTTACTTGACCGACGATGATTATCGGCGTATTCGTACGCTTGGCTAACTCGACCAACTTGGCCGCACTGGCTCGCACTTGACTTGGACTTCCTGGTAGTCCTTCGACTTCCAGCGTCGACGCCGTCTGAATAGAATCGACAATAACCATCGAATGTACGGGCGGCCCTGCGTAGCCGCCCTCGACAGCCGTTGCAATAGATTCAACCGTCGTTTCTTGGATCATCTGCACGTTCGTCCTTGGAATCCCCAATCGATCCAACCGCATTTGAATCTGCGCCGGCGATTCCTCACCCGAGGAAATAAGGATTGAACGTACGGGCGACCCGGCGTGGTCGCCCATGATTTGCGAAATCAACGTCGACTTGCCAATCCCTGGCTCGCCCGACAATAAAATAACCGACCCTGGCACAACCCCACCACCCAAAACCCGATCCAACTCGGCAATGCCGGTGGACACATGAGCCACGGACTTGAGCGGCGTGTCGGCGGAGACAATGGTTGCTGGGGCTTTGGTTCCCGATTTGGTTCCTTTTTTTACAACAACTTCACCCTCCTCAACCAACGTCCCCCAACTGCCGCACTCGCCGCACCTCCCCGCCCATTTCAGTTGTTGCCCATCACAATGGGTGCAGGTAAACATAGTTAACAGCCAGTGATGTAGTCAAAGTGCATGTAGTCTCTGAACAGCGTCCGTTGCGGGTCGCCCAGCCAAGTGAAATTATATTTTTTAAAAATGTCTACAACTTTTTGTGGCAAGGTGTACGAACTGCTGGCGCAGAGTGTTTCACAGTTAGGGCCGCCGATGCAACTCGTGCACTTGGTGTCAGCTTTTCCGTCCCTACAAGCAGACGGGCAAAATGGATTGGTACTCGGTTGAAAGTCAATGGCTGTTCCCCAGGAGTGGTTGCTTAAGACTGACGGCGTTCCTCTTTTGGCTCGCCAGGCATAAGTTCCTCCAGACGTGTCGCCAGTCAAATCGTAGGTTATGCTGGTGTCAGCGGCGATGGCGTCAAAGGCGGCTTTGAAAGAGGCGTAAGCTTTTTTGTGGACTTTGTAAGTGCGTTTGTAACCGGCATAGTCCAAGGTCAAATCGACTAAGTGCGTTTGGACTTCGGCGTTGTCGGCTCCGTATTGTTCGAGCATGCAGTCTTGCCAGTCATTGACCCCTTCGCAGTCAGAGCCTGTGCAGGTCGTGCTGGTGGCCTCTTCACCGAAAGGTTCAATATAGTTTTCCGCCGGAATGGCGGCGACATAGGAAATTTCCAGAGCGTCAAAGGCGGTTAAGTTTGGATTGACGACGTAAAGGACCAAGTAGGCGCTCAAGACAAGAACCAGTCCGGTGATAGCATTGGTGATTCTGGTTCTGGCCGCGGTGACTGCTTCGCTACCAGTAGAGGAGCCAATGATGTATTGCACTCCGCCGATCATGATCATCACCACGGCCAAAATGGCGGCGATGCCGAGGGCGTAGCGGTAGACGCCGGCAATATACTCTGGCAAGAACTGAATGATGATGTCCCCGCCGCGCAGAAACGGCTTTGTCAAACTGATGCCGGGAATGGAAATGTTAAGTACAGGAGCTGTCATTCGCTCTTTGGGAAGGGCTGATCCAGGCTGGGATGGCACGGCTGGTTCAATATAGCCACTGTCTGAGACGGTGTAGAGATAATAAGGACCACTTAACAATTCGCGGCCGGCTATATCGTCAGCCGTTTCTACGCAGGCATTCCGACAGCTTGTTTCGTCATAAGGTTCAACGGTGACATCGCCACCGGTGCTGACAGTGACTGTACTGTCACGACAAGACACGCAGGACTTGATAAGCTCACACATGCACTCGCCGCCAATAGAAACCTCCGCCCTCGTCGCCAACGGAAAAAAGGCTCCGCTAAGTGAGAGGAGCGTGGTGATGATTAAGGCTGAACGTGAGAGCTTCATTTGGTTGTAGTCAAACTGCGTACAATGGCCGACAAGTCGTTAAAGGTCATTCCGCCAGTGTGACGTTCGCCGTTAATGAACAGCGTCGGGGTGGCGGTGATGGAGAGTGCCAAGCCTTCTTGAAATGCCTTGCGCACGCGGGGGAGTGGTTCACTCGATGTCAAACAGGTTTGAAATTTTTTGCTGTCCAATCCCAAGCCGTCAGCCAGGGTTTGATAGAGCGTGGCGCCGAGGGGGGATTGCGCGGCAAACAGTTGGTCGTGATAGCTCCAGAAAACGCCTTGCGCGTCGGCACAGCGGGCGGCAATG
>JBBTSK010000113.1:0-3091 GCA_038078795.1 Patescibacteria group bacterium | reverse complement strand
GCGGCGCGATAAGGGGCCAGTTTAATCAACAGGAAAAAAACTAAAAATCCAAACACACAGATGCCTCCAAAAAAAATAAGCGGAGCCCCGGCCACAAAATAAACAATAAACGCCATAGCCGCGATGATGGTCATGGTGCCGATGTCCGGCTGAAGGGCGATCAGCCCGAGAACCACGCTCAAAACGATAATAAACGGCATCAAGCCGTCAGAATTTTTGATCGACGTCTGCCGCTTCTCCAACCAAGCGGCCAAATAAAATAAAAACGTCAACTTGACGATCTCGGCCGGTTGAACCGAGAATAAACCGCCGAAACGAATCCAGCTATTCGAAGACCCAAATCCAACCCCCGGAATGAACACAACCAACAAGAGCAAAATAGAAACAAGCAACAACGGAAAAGCGTAACGCTTGATCTGCTGACAAGGAGTGCGCGCGAACCAGAGGAGACCAATCAAGCCGGGAATCAAACCAAAAAGGATTTGATGTTTAACAAAGTAATAACTATCGCCGAAATTTTCGTAACCCGTTGGCCCCGAGGCGGAAGAAAGCATAATCAGACCAAACAAAACCAAGCCCATTGTGATGAGGAGAAAAGGGAGATCGAAAGTGGAAGATTTGGATTGCATTCGGTTTATGTCCGTGCCATGTCGAGTAGCGCCAAGATCAGTCCAAGCCCGCCGGCAATAATCGAGATCACCCAAAAGCGCATCACAATGGTTTGTTCAGCCCAACCGCTCGCTTCCAGGTGGTGGTGAATCGGTGAAGAGAGAAAAACTTTTTTCTTGCGAATTTTTTTAGAGGCCAGCTGGATGATGGTAGAGACGGCTTCGATGACAAAAATAATACCGATGATCGGCAACAACAACGGTTGATTGGTGAACATGGCCATGATGCCGAGCGTGACTCCCAGCGACATCGCTCCGGTGTCGCCCATGAAAAATTTGGCCGGGTTGATGTTGAACCACAAAAAGGCCAACAAAGCGCCAATGATTGCCCCGCTCAACGCGGCCAAGTCAAAACGGCCTTGCAAAAAAGCTATGGCGGCAAAAGCACCAAAGGAAGTCAACAAGGTGCCGCCAGCTAAGCCATCGAGTCCATCAGTCTGATTAACGGAGAACGAAGTGCCAACAATCACCGCGATGAACACCGGCACATACCACCAGCCGAGCATAACGTCGCCGATGAACGGCACATGAAAAGTGTCCCAACCCAATTTATAATAAAACCACCACGCGCCAACCGCGGCGATAACTGCGTAGAGGAGCAAGCGATAGCGCGTGCGCATCCCGCCGCCATGCGGCCCGATCTTTTTGACATTGAAATAGTCGTCAATCAAACCGACCAAAGCAGAAGCAATGAAGGCGCCGAACGGCAACAAGGTTTGCGAGCGGGTGATGAAATTAAGCGAAGCTAGGTAACTATTAGGCAAAAACTCCTGGGCTAAAAGAAAAAGCACGGCAATGGCTAAAACCGATCCCCAAATCAATACGCCACCCATCGTTGGTGTGCCAGCTTTTTTGGCGTGCAATTTGGCCATGATCGGCGCGCTTTTGGCGTCACGAATGGATTTACCGAGTTTGTACTTGTAGAGAATTTTTAACAAGAGTGGCGTCCAAGCCATGGCCAAAGCAAAGGAAAACGTCGTGATGATAATGATTTTGAGCGCGGCCACGGTTTCTAACATAATTTACAAATTTAACAACGTGATCAGCACCATGGCCGCAAAGAGAACAATCTCCAACAGCAAAGCCGTCACGGCAAAGAAGAAACTCAACAGACGTTCCTTTGACCAGAGCAGCCTGGCGAAAAACATATTGGCGACGAGCAAAATTAAACCAAAGACCGGCAAATCAAAAATCCTAAACCAGCGCCCCAGCAAGTCCACGCCAAAGTAGACGTTATAATGCAGAGAAATGATCCCTTGTTGCAAGCCGATCGGCATGATCTTCCAAAGAGCCAGAACTACCATGCCTATAATCAACACCAAAGAAACGACAACAACCCAGAGAAAAAAGGGATGGCCCCACGCTTCCCTACTGAAAGAAATACGTTGCGCGCGTTTAAACAATCGCATGAACTTCGTCGCTTATAGCGATGACTTCTTTAACCCCAGGCACTTCGGCAACCAGCGTCGCCTCAACGCCGGCCTTCATAGTGATCATGGACATTTCACAACCTTTGCAGGCTCCTTCGAGGCGAACACGAACAATACCACTCGCCTCATCGACATCGACCAATGCGATGTCGCCTTTGTGGCGTTGAAAGGCCGGGCGCATATAGGCCAGCCATTTTTCAACCTGTTCCTTCATAACGAGATCATTATACAACCAAAAGGAGAGACTTGCATCTCTCCTCGTTGGTGGCCTATTTAGCCCAAGGTACTACGTTTGCAAACGTGCGCTTTTTGAGAACACCTGTGAAATTCGGCATGATCTTTTTGGTAAATTTGACGATCCCTGCCACGTTGGCGTAAAGGGTGTCGTCGCCGCCGCGTTTGACGTTCTTACCAGGATGAATTTTGGTGCCACGTTGGCGGACAATGATTTCGCCGGCTCCCGCTTTCTGTCCATCGCCGATTTTGGTGCCAAGGCGTTTGGAAACGGAATCGCGGCCGAGACCTGTCGAGCCAGTGGCTTTCTTATGAGCCATAGAATGTTGGACTTTGTAAAACAGTGTCTTTTCGCTTCACGGGCACCCGTTGACTCGCTTCGACGTAGATATCCCTACGTCTCACGAGCTCAACAGCCCGTTCAACGAAAATACATCTGTTTTCCTGCAGTCCACAAATTTGAGTAAATCGGCCCGTTCTAAGCCGCCGGAGTACGTATTTCGACGCACTGCGACTTCAGAATAGAGCCTAAGGTTCGATCGGAAGTATAGGATATTGGCTCAAATTGGTCAACCAGCCTATGACACAGCCCTTGCCAACGATTGACAAATCCCCATTTTTTTGCTATATTCCAAGGCTCTTTGTACCATAACCGGGTACCTAGACACACCCACCCCCGACCATGGAGCCACTCATGTCTTTCCTCCTGTTCCTCGCCTCCCTCGCCTTCGCTGGCGAGCCCTCCACCTCCGTCGCCGA
>JBBTSK010000112.1:0-1276 GCA_038078795.1 Patescibacteria group bacterium | reverse complement strand
CGAGCAAGTGCCACTGCCGTAGCAAAACTCGGTGCCGCCGGTACGGAACCAGCCGGTGTAGTCAACGCCGTCAAGGCTGACTCCGGTGCGGTAATCGCAAGTTTTGGTAACTGGATTTTTGAAGTAGTAAGTGCCGTTTTGGGTGCTGTCGAAAGCATCGCAAAACAACTCCCCTTGCTGGCACAAAATATCATCGTAGCTGTCAGCGGCGTCGAGCAAATAAGTGGTGGTCCAAGAGTCAACCCGAGACTGATCGTCATTCAAAGTCGGCAAACCAACTTCACTGCAACCCATGACGTCGGCGCCACAGGCAAAGTCATCGTCGGCCACAAAATAAGTCAGTTGATCCGGCGCCACCACACGCACGTCCGGAGTCAGCCGCAGACTGAAACCAAGTCCAAGGAACGACGTCTCTTCATAAAGCGGCGAGCCGTCGCTCATCCGCGGAATGACGCCTTCATTAATATCAAACTGGCAGGACGATTCTCCTTCGGCAATCGTACAGTAAGTAATGTCATCAATACTGCAAGGCAAACCGCCCAAGTCATCAATGGGAGACGGGACGGCCGAATCCGGATGGTAGACAAAGCTTGAGGTGGAGTCCCAGCCGCGCTCACAAGTCAGATTATAAACCGCGCCGTATTCGGAATCAGAAGCTGACGTGTTAAAGAAAGCGTCACAACCGACTTTGGCTTCCGAACAAAGCCTGGTGAAGGACTTCAAGTAAGCGGCGTCGCCATCGCCGTTGTTATATTCGGCACAGCCGAGCATGTATTGATCCGAAACCGCGCCTTCCGGGGTTTCGTCACAACTGGCGGGCGTGCTCCAGGAATCTTTAATGACAGTAACGGCTTCTTCGGTTTGCCGCAAAACAATGTTGTCGAGATAGAACTCGTCGCCGCTGGCTTCAAGAACAAAGGCCAGCCTGGCGCTGTCGTCAAAGGTGGCAAGATCGGTGGTGTCGAGCGGACCGACGGTGAACTTCTCCCAGTTGGTAGACAAGGTCACGGCGTCGAAATCATCAATCAGAGTGCCGTCGTCTTCCACAAACTCCGGCGTGACCTTCACGTCATTAGCCGCCCCCTTAGCCCAGAAAGACAAAACATAAACTTTACCTTCGGCCAAAGCCCCCACCGACTCTCCGCAGTTGTCGGCGTATTGGTCGATGGTGCAGGTGAAACCAAGAGTGCCCACTTCAATGTCACAACCATCGGCTTCGCCGCAGTCGGCGATCGAGTCGTCTGCGTCGTCGTCGGCGCTGTCGGTCTCGCAAGTC
>JBBTSK010000111.1:0-9528 GCA_038078795.1 Patescibacteria group bacterium | reverse complement strand
ATCTTGATTTGGCCGCGCTGGAAGGGGGCGCAGAAGCTTGGATCAAAAAACTGGCCGCCCGGTCGCATGCATCCGTGACGCCTAATTTAACCGAGGTTGCCAAAGGTAGTTTGGTCTTTGGCAATCGTCATCCACGCTACGAAGGCGTCAGTGGCTGGGTGCGGGAGAAGATTGACAAAACCATTATTGAACCGATTTTGGTTGATCAGAAGATGATTGACGGGATTTACGATCAAGCGGATGACCAGGCCAAGAATTTGCTGCCAGGATTTGTGAACAATATAAAAAAAGGCCATCTTGGCCAAACCTGGCGCGATGCGATGCGTCTGGCGCGTAAAGGCTGGCAAGGGCCAAAGCACGCGGCTTTGAAGCCGGTTGGATACGGTTTGGCCGTCGGGGCCGGACTTGGTTTGGCACTTTGGGATTTGACAGAGCTTCCCGGTTTCAAGGGAGCGAAAGAGGAACTGCAAAAATGGGGCAAGCTAGCCTTGGGGTTGCTGGGAATTGAAATCGGCGGGAAAAAAGGCGGGGGCGGGGAGCATCATTAGAAAAAGCAACAGGCCCAGGCGTAGCTCTGGTTGTTATTCAGCCTCCGTTTTATAATCACACTCCTTATTTGAACACTTGATGCTCCCTTTGGGCCCGAGGACGAGGAGCGATTGACAGGTGGGGCATTTTTCTCCCGTCGGTTTGCTCCACAGCGCGAATTTGCAATCGGGGTAGCGGTTACAGCTGTAAAATGTTTTGCCGCGCTTGGAGCGTCGTTCGCCAATTTCGCCTTCATTGCATTGCGGGCAGGTGACGCCAGTGCCTTTGGCCAACGACTTTATTGTTTTACATTCCGGGTAGCGCGAGCAAGAAAGGAAGGAACCGAATCTACCTTGTTTGACTACCATGTCCGCTCCACAAGCGGCGCATTTTTCTTCAGTGCTGATAACTTCCATGGTGTCGCTGTCTTGTTTCAGCGGCTTGGTGTTGCGACATTCGGGGAAGCCAGTACAAGCCAAGAATTTTCCGAAGCGTCCGAATTTGATGACCATCGGCTTGCCGCATTTTTCACAGATTTCTTCGGTGGGTATTTCTTCACGTTTGGTCTTGACGATCTCCGCTTCCTTTGTTTTGAGGTTAGCGGCGAAAGGGCCCCAGAAAGCGGTTAACATCGGCACCCACTCAACCGTTCCTTCGGCAATTTCGTCGAGGGAGTTTTCCATTTTGGCGGTGAAAGCGTAGTCGACCACATTCGGGAAGTGTTCAATCAGTATGTCCGTGACTTGCAACGCCACCGGAGTGGGGAAAAGTTTTTTGGATTCATCGCGCTCCACGTAGCCACGATTGACAATGGTGGCGATGGTTGGAGCGTAGGTGGAAGGCCGGCCAATGCCGTGCTCTTCCAACACTTTAACTAGCGTGGCGTCGGAATAGCGCGCCGGCGGCTCGGTGAAGTGTTGGGTCGGAGTCACACTGACCGCGCTGACCGCGTCGCCGGTGGTCATGGATGGCAATAGTGTTTCCTTGGAGGCTTTATAGACTTTCATGAAGCCGTCGAAAATCAAGATCGAGCCGTTGGCACGGAAGGCTGTTTCTGTCCCTTGGCAGATTAAATCAATGGCCGTGCGTTCGACTTCGGCCTCGGGCATTTGGGTGGCCATCGTTCGGCGCCAAATCAAATTATACAAACGCCATTCCGCGCCCTGCAAATCATCTTTCAGTTGAGCCGGATGAGCGCCGGCGTCGGTGGGGCGAATAGCTTCGTGCGCTTCCTGGGCTCCTTTGGATTTTGTTTTGAAAAGTCGAGGTTCAGCCAAGCGATACTCGGCTCCATATTCCTTGCCGATGTAATCATGAGCCGCGGTCAAAAAAGCTTCTGCCAAATTAAAGGAGTCGGTGCGCATATAAGTGATGCGACCTGTTTCATAAAGTCTTTGCGCCACTTGCATGGTCATTTTGGCGCTCATGCCAAGTTTGGTGTTGGCTTCGATTTGCAAAGACGACGTAGTCAATGGCGTTGGCGGCGTTTTTTTGACTTTTTTCTTGATGATCTCGCCGACGACAAATGTTTTACCAGAGACAGCGTCGACGATGGCCTTGGCATCCGCTTCTGTTTTGATCTCCATCTTTTCTACTTTCTTTCCGGCGTGACGAATGAGGGCGCCGGCAAATTGAGCTCCATCTTTCGTAAATTCCCCATCAATACTCCAGTACTCCTCTTGCTTGAAGGCATCGCGTTCGCGCTCGCGTTCCACGATCAGGCGCACGGCCACGGATTGCACCCGGCCGGCGGAAAGTCCGCGCTGGACTTTTTTCCACAAGAGCGGCGAGAGGGAGTAACCCACCAAACGATCTAAGATGCGCCGCGCTTGCTGGGCGTCGACCATTTTCATGTCCAAATGCCGTGGATGTTCCACCGCCTGCTCGATCGCCGCTTTGGTGATTTCGTGAAAGGTGATGCGCTTGGCTTTGGCTTCGTCAAGTCCAAGGATTTCCGCCAAATGCCAACTGATCGCTTCTCCTTCGCGGTCCTCGTCAGTCGCCAAGTACACTTCATCAGCTTTGGCCGCGGCTTTTTTCAAGGCGGTGACCGTTTTTTTGGCTTTGGTGGGAATGACGTAGTGTGGAGTGAAGTCATGCTCCAAGTCAATGCCGATTTTGCTTTTGGGCAAGTCGCGGACATGCCCAAAACTCGACAAAACTTCGTAGTCCTTGCCGAGATATTTGGAAATGGTTTTGGCTTTGGTTGGCGACTCGACGATGAGGAGTTTTCTCATAATGATGCCGATGATGCCAGCAGTTTGGTGATGTGTCAAGAGATGATGTACTGATTCCCACCGAGGTGACGAACTTTTCCGCTGATTTCCATCATGGTTAGTGAAGTCAAAACAACAGAAGAGGGGAGCTTGCTTTGGCGGATGATTTCGTCGATGTGGCGCGCCTGTTTGCCAAGGAGTGGCAACAAAATGTTTTCTTCTTTGGTTTCCGCGCCGCTGTCCTTTTTGAGGGCGTGGCCTTTGAAACCGAGGGCGTCTAAAATATCGTTGGCAGAAGTGGTGACGTGGGCGCCGTCTTTTAAGAGATCGTTGGTTCCACGGCTGGTTGGATAGTTGATGGGGCCTGGCACGGCAAAAACTTCGCGATTGTTGTCGGTCGCCGCTTTGGCAGTAATCAGAGATCCGGAATGGTCTGTGGCTTCGACGACCAGTGTGCCTAGACACATGCCGGCGATGACTTCGTTTCTTATAGGAAAGGTAAAGCTGTTGGCGCGAGCTCCGGGAAGAAATTGGCTGAGGATGGCTCCGCCATTGGCAATGATTGATAGGCCAAGTTTGGTGTGATCAACCGGTGTGATGCGATCTGCTCCAGAGCCTAAAACAGCGATGGTGATGCCACCGACATCAAGCGCGGCTTGATGGGCGATGGCGTCAATGCCGAAGGCTAATCCGGAGACAATCACCAGGCCTGCTTTGGACAGAGCTTTGGTGATTTGTTCGGTCACCATCTTGCCATAGTCCGTACAGCGACGTGAGCCGACAATGGCGATCATTGGAGCACAGGCGTCAGGCATAGTCCCCTGATAAAAAAGTTGCTCCGGCGGTTTGTGCAGTTGCCGCAGGAGGACGGGATAGTCTGCCGAGCTTAAATCAATTTGTTTGAGCACAAAAAGTAGTCAAACGAATCTGTTTTTGATAGAAGAGACTACCCCAGTCATGATGTCATCCAATTTATTCTTCTCTTCATCACTCCAGCGCCCCAGAACGAACTCATCTAAAGGAATGTTCCCGTTCGCTGCCCGTCCGATCCCAACACGCACCCGGACAAAATCCGCCGATCCCAAGCACTCCATCACAGACTTCACTCCGTTGTGCCCAGCCGATCCACGCCCTGTCTGCACACGAACCTCACCAAAAGGCAGATCCGCATCATCGTGCGCGACAAGCACATTCCCTAAAGGAATTTTATAAAATTGCATCGCAGCTTGCACTGCCTGTCCAGACAAATTCATAAATGTCGCCGGTTTGAAGAGCAAGGTTTTTTGTCCGTTAATTATCACCTCCGCCATTTCTCCTTTAAAAGTTTTTTTCATCGACCACGTCGCTCCATCGGCCAAGGCGTTTAAAACCAAAAATCCGACGTTGTGCCGCGTCATCTGGTATTCCTTGCCAGGATTGCCAAGACCAACGATCAATTTACGCGAACCGTCGTTCCGCTTTGGCAAGAATGACGATAGGTGAGCCATCAAACCCATATTTTTCTCGCAAACGATTTTCAATAAAACGCAAGTAGGAAGGGTGGAGCGAATCGGCCCGCTGGCCTTTGACCGTCAGGCTGAAAGTTGGGGGAGCGACTTTGATCTGGCGTAAGCGCAGGATGACCGGATGCTTGACTCCTTTGCCGCGCGATGGCTGGTGTTGCTTCATGATTGATTTCATGAAGGCCCAGACTTCTTCTTCATCGATTAGGCGGTAACGTTCGTCGTGGACGTGGCTGGCCGCTTCTAAAACTTTTTCCACTTTAGCACCGGAGAGCGCCGAAGTGAACACCACAGGAGCCCAAGGGATGAACGGCAGCATTTTCGCCAAGTAGCTCAGGTATTCGTTTTGAGTGGTGGAGGTTTTATTTTTGGCCAGGTCCCACTTGTTAGCCACGATGACAATTCCCACATTACTCTCGACGATTTTTTCAATCAACTTTTTTTCTTGCACGCCGATTTCGGCGCTGACGTCGATGACCAAGAGGGCTACGTCGCATTGGGGCAAAAGATGAATGGTTTTCATGACTCCGGCTAGTTCCATTCCGCCGCGTTTTCTGACCCCGGAGAGTTTGCGAATGCCGGCGGTGTCGATCAAGATATAAGTTTTGCCGGCGACCTCGATTTTGGTGTCGTTTGGTTCGCGGGTGGTGTGAGCGACCGTGGAAGTAATGAAACGTTTACTGCCGACTAGAGCGTTCAGTAGCGTTGACTTGCCGACATTCGGTGTGCCGATGACCATCAGCCGCGTGGGAGTAACGTCGCTGACTTCCACCGGTGGCTTGTCGATTTTTTTTAACGTCGTCCAGGCGAGGTCGAGCACATCGCCAACGCCACTGCCTTGATTAGCGGCGATCGCTAGCGGTTGACCAAGTCCCAGCGCTTTCCATTCTTCGCCGATCGCCTTTTTGCGTAAGGGCGCGTTGTCCGCTTTGTTAGTGAGCAACATCACCGCTTTGCGGCTGTCGCGCAGACGCTTGGCTAAGGCGCGGTCATCCGGCGTTGGCCCGGTTTTGGTGTCGACCACCAACAAAATCAGATCAGCCGTATCAATTGCCAACTCCGCTTGCTCGCGGATATCGCGGTCGAAGACGTCCGTGCCTTTCAAATCTATCCCGCCGGTGTCGACCACTCGGGCAATCAGGCCTTGCCAAAAGCAGTCAGCCTCACTGCGATCCCGAGTGGTGCCGGGGATAGCCGAAACCAATGCCTTGCTCGCTTCAGCCAAGACATTAAAAAGCGTGGATTTACCCACGTTGGTTCGACCGACAATTGCGATAACGGGAGCTTTCACAAAAATCTTTTGGAATTTCTGAAAAAGTCCATCTGCTGTGTTACGGGGCCCCGCCGTCTCCTCGCCGTATGCACATATACGGCTCGGTCGTCGGCTTCCCCGTGCCTTGCAGCTGGAGCTTTTTCAGAAATTCCACTTTAGCGCATGACGAGCGAAGCGGTATTCTCTCCTAAAACAATCAAAAAGTCAACGTTTTGCCCTTCGGCGCTGGGAGTTTCTTCACTGCTCACCGAGAGCTCGGTTGGCACCACCTTGTTGGTGTAGACCCAGCCGGCGGCAGACATGGAGATGTCAGCCGACAATAGTTCCGACAAAGCTTTTAGCTCGGCTGGTTTTTGTCCCTCGGTCAAATCGTAAATGACCGTATGTTGGTAATCGCGTGTTTGGGCATTGCCGACGCTGTCAATTTCAAAGCCGCTTTGGATGATCATTTGCGAAACCCGGAAGGCCAAGCCGGCGATGGCGGTGCCGTTTTGAATTTCTACTCGGCCCAACTCTCGCGGTTCGGCTTGAGGCGCCTCGACGCTGACATTGGCGGCGTCGGGATTGAATAAATTGGCGGCCAGGAGTTGAATTGGATGCCAGTCGTCGTTGGCGGGGAGCAGAGCGTACATTCCATTTAGGATTTGCTCGCTGACCAACGAGGGATCATTTAAAACATGGTGGACGATTTTTTGATCGTCGATGTTGGGCAAGAAAGAAGCCAGACGAATGAGCTCCCATGGCGAGAGGTTGGTGGCCACGTTATCGCCGACCGTATCAAGGAGTTTGACAATCCGCGCTGGGTTGAGCAGAGTGGCGCCGGAGAGTAATTTGGATTTGACCGCCATCATTATTTTTTGTTGGCGGGCGGCTCGAGAGAAATCCGACCCCTCGCCGTTACTGCCGTGCCGTGAACGGGCGAAAGCCAAGGCAGTGTCGCCGTTCATGTGCGTCCAGCCGACGCTGAAGCGCAGGGACATAAAGCGACAGGAATAATCCGGCGCCGTGATCGGTTCGCCAGTTTCATCTTCCGAGATGATTGTCGCGCCGTCACAGTCGCTGTCTTCATTACCTAAGATTGGGTATTGGGTGTCGGTAAATTCTCGTTCCACGTAAACATCAATTCCGCCGAGCTCGTCGATGAAGGCGGCAAATCCGCTGAAATCAATTTTGAGGTAGTACTGGATCTCTTGTTCTAGCAGACCGCCAATGACGCTCGAAGCCAAAACAGGCCCTTGGCCGTCTTGGTCGCGTTCGCCGTAAGCATTGACACTGTTGACCTTGCGCCAGCCATCGTAGCCAGGAATGGGCACCAGCAGATCGCGCGGGATGGAGAGCATCCCCAGTTCGTTGGTGGAAGGACGAAAGCTGGAAAAGATGATGGTGTCGGCCAATTCTGCGCCGTCGTGGCCACGGCCGCCGACCCCCAAAAATAAAAAGTTGATGCGATCCTCTTCTTCGCCTTTGAGCAAACGATCGCCCGAGCCGACCAGGTGAGCGAGCGTGCCGAGAAAGCCGATCGCTCCGCCTTGATTGGAAACACTGCCCCAAGAAAATGCCAGGCCGGTGATAGCGGTGACCACCACCATAGCCAAGAAAATGCGCGTGAACAAAAAGACCCCGCGTTCCGGAGGCGCGCCGAGGTCATATTTCGCTCGCAGTAAATCAACTTTGATGCGATCCATAAACGTTCTCATTATAGAAGGAAGAGATGGTCTCGTCTAGAAAGATAATTTGGTGGGCGTTGGTGGATTCGAACCACCGACCTTTGCAATGTGAATGCAACGCTCTAACCAACTGAGCTAAACGCCCATGTCCGCGACGTCAATGAGCGGTGCAAAAATACCTTATTCAACGCTGATTGGCAAGGAAAGTCGTCCATGTTATTATAGTCCAGCGTTATCGCTCGGTTGATTGAGATTTTTCTTATGTTTACACTCAAACTTCATATCGCAGAGTTGACCTCGCCAGAGCGGGCGGCAGAACTCAAAAAAGCCCTTGAAGGCCATCATGGTGTGGCGCGGGTTGATGTTAATCTGCAGAAGCGTTTGATCAGAGTTATCGGCGTCGAGCCGATTCAGTCGGAGTGGATCGACCACGTCACGGCTGGCTGGGGCAAACAAGTGAGTATGCCTTCACAAGATGTCGCTTGTGCTGTGCCGTCGAGTCGTCCGACCCCAATCCAGTTGGTTGGATTGTTCGCGGTGATTATCGGACTTGGCTATTTGCTGACCAAGCTCGGCGTTCTTCAGCCTAACGTTGTCATTGGCGGCGGCATAAGTTTTGGCGCCGTCTTCCTGATGGGGTTGGTCGCCGCCAGTTCTTCCTGCATCGCTGTTTCCGGCGGCTTGATGCTCTCGACTATTACCACATTTAGCCGCGCTCGTCCGGTGGTTTTGTTTGTTGTCGGCCGTTTGGTTTCTTATACCGTCCTTGGAGGTCTCATCGGTCTTCTCGGTAGCGCCCTTATTCCGTCGCCGGCGATTTTGGGGATCATCACCATTGCCGCCGCCTTGTACATGATGGTGATGGGTCTTGGTATGCTCCAGATTTCTCCGCTTTGGCTTAGACGAATGACTCCGACAGTGCCCAAGGCTTTGACCAATAAAATTCTCGGAGCGAAAGGTCAAGGTGGAGCGCTGAAGCCATTTGTTCTCGGCGCCGCCACCTTTTTTCTGCCTTGCGGTTTCACCCAAGCTTTGCAGATTTACGCTCTGACTACCGGCAGTTTTATGACCAGCGCGCTTTTGCTTTTCGGTTTTGCTCTTGGCACCGCCCCCGCGCTGTTGGCTCTTGGTTGGGCATCAACGTCGCTTAAAGGCAAGACCGGGCAGTGGTTCTATCGTCTAGCCGGAACATTGGTGATTGTCCTTGGGGTTTGGAATATCAATAATGGTTTGACCATTGCCGGTGTTGGGTTGCCAAAGTTTCATTTGGCCTCGGCGGTGGGGGCTGGATCTCTAGACTCGGCGATCGACCCCAACGTGGTCATTGACGGTCAAACTCAAGTGATCAAAATGTCCATTCAAGGCTTTGAGCCGTATTATCTGCCAACCGACGAATTTACGGTCAAAGCCGATCAGCCAGTAAGACTGGAAATTTATGGACAAGGCAATGGCTGTCGCGCCATTTTCCAGATTCCTAAATTTGGCGTCCGCTTGGCTCTGACCGATTCTGTCAACGTGATCGAATTCACTCCCACCGCCGGCGACGCCGTGTTTAGTTGTTCAATGGGTATGTACCGCGGCACAATTCATGTTATAAACTCGTAACTTATGCCAGAGCAGATTGTCGTGGCTTACGATCCGGACTTCGACGCTTCGAGTAAAGATATTTTTGATTGTCTCGGCCCCAGAAACGCCTTCATTGCCGGTCTTGTCTTGTCCATCTTAACGGTGATGAGTGTCGGTTTTCTGGTTTTGTTGAACATCGTCCTATGAACCGTCAATTTTCCGTCGGGACTGTCTGGGTAGCTTTGGTGACCGTTATTACTCTCCATGGTGATTGACGGAGTGGCGCAGGTGATCCCTGCTGGTGATGGACAAAGACGGTTATCGTCTGAGCGTCACGGCTGATGGTGTCGCCGTGGCTGATCCGTTGTCAATGGTTTTAGAAGACGATTTGCAAATTATCATGACTTATGTCAAAGACGACCTTCAAAATTGAGGGGATGCATTGCGCCAGTTGCGCGGTGACGATTGAGCGGGCCTTGGTTAAAACCCCGGGCGTGACCGCGGCTAACGTTAATTACGCCACTGCCAAAGCCTCGGTGGAGTTTGATGACCAACAAGCGACGGAGATGGATTTGCATGAGGTTGTCATTAAAGAAGGGTACAAGGTGCGGATGGATCACGGCGCTCATGGAGAGCCTGGCATAGAGGAACACGTCCACGGTTCGGCCGCGTCGGCGGGGAAAAAAGCCGCCTTGGCGTTGATTTTAGCAGTGCCGGTTTTATTCATAGTCATGTTGAATCTTCCGGTCCCGACTTGGATTATTGGAGTGGTTTCG